>CALDSX010000075.1 GCA_937924445.1 uncultured Chthoniobacterales bacterium | reverse complement strand
CGAGGATTTCATTGGGATGGTCGCGGAAGCGGTCGAGCAGATTGCGGGCTTTACTCTGCTGGCGGCGACCGCGCCGTTTCGGGCCGTGCGCAGCAGCGGCCGGATTCTGCGCGTAGCCGGCCCGGACGATCCGCTCGTAGCGTAGTAGAGTAGAGTAGAGTAGTAGTGTATTAAGGGACAGTCCTTTTATCAAGTAGAGTAGAGTAAGTGTATTAAGGGACAGTCCTTTTATCAAGAAATCCCGTTGTGATTTCTTCATTTGCTCTTATCAATCATGGCTTTGCTAAGAGACGCGCGCGCTGGATTATTAAGGTGAAGCCCAAATCCACCAGACCGGTCATCTACCACTGCATTAGCCGGGTGGTAAATCGGGATTTTGTGTTCGATTCCGTTGAGCGCGAACAATATGATAAAGGGTCTGTCCCTTTATGCGATATGCGCTGGACGGGACGTTCTGCGTAGAGGCCTTTGAGCAGGCTCTGGAAGCCACGAGCCACGGGAAGGCGGCCAGAGATTTTCAACACCGATCAGGGTTGCCAGTTCACCAGCAGGGCATGGATCACGGCTGTGGAGGGCAGCGGAGCCCGTGTGAGCATGGAGGGGAAAGGACGGTGGATGGACAACGTGTTCATCGAAAGACTCTGGCGAGCAGTGAAGCACGAGGGGGTGTATCTGTGGGCACACGAGAACGTCAGGGAATTGGAGATGGCGTTGGGAAAATGGTTCTCCGACTACAACCACTGGAAACCGAATCAGGTGCTTGAATACAAGACGCCGTGGGAGTGCTATCGGCCGGGGGAAACGCCGGCCTGGAGGGATGCCGCATGAGGGGGGCATCCCCGCCGTTGCTGGGCTTGGCCGCCCGGAGGCACAGCGGAGCGTAGCGAAGCAAGCCGGAGGGCGGCCAAGCCCAGCGAGCCCTTGACCCCAGAGAAAAATCAATCTACAACCCAACCCATCCCACTGAGATCGCCGCGAACTAACTAAAAATCAACTCCGATTGGCTCCGCTTTCCGCGCCACCTCTGGATCAGCGACATTTGTTTGAACTCAAAAAGCATTGAAGGGGAAGGAGTAAAAGAGCAATAAAGATTGATCTCGCACGATTTAACAATGTAGCTCTGTAATTATCGTTTTTGAGATAAGATTGAAATCAAAGTTTTCAGAGTGTATGATCCTTTAACGAAAAATTTTTAAATTTTTCAAAATAGGCAATTAAACGATTTTTAATCTAAAGCTTCTTAAAAAGAAAAACTTAGGTTCATTTTTATCATACGCGAACAGGTATTTTTCCTGCAAAAGCGCAAAAATTGCTTATGGCTTTTCAGTCGTCTGTGAGAGGTGTCAAAAAAGTTTCATCAAACGTTTCAGACCTTCTCGACTTTGAAACGATTGCTCTCCCTATTTTTCAGTGCGGTCAGATGATTTTTTAGAAAAATTCGGGTGTGCTTTGTTTTGAAGAAATTTCAGACTTGTAATTGTTTATTTTCCAACGCACTATCGGAGCGCTGTAACAACAATAAAACTCTTCGCAAAAACTTAAATAACCTGAATAAAAGTGATGCAAAAGCTCCTTGCAGAATTCATCGGAACCTTCTGGCTTGTTTTTGGAGGATGTGGTAGCGCTGTCCTTTCAGCAATGTTTCTTACTGATGGAATACAACTGGGGATCGGTTTTGTCGGCGTTTCTCTCGCCTTCGGTCTGATCGTTATGACAATGACGTATGCGATTGGGCACATCTCTGGATGCCATCTCAATCCTGCTGTCACTGCTGGCCTTGTCGTTGCCGGACGGCACCCAAAAGAAGACATGATCCCGTACTTTATCGCCCAAGTGCTGGGGGCTATTGCCGGTGCGGCTGTTCTCTTTGTCATCGCAAGTGGGAAAGATGGATTTTCGGCAGCAAACGGTTTCGCATCCAACGGCTTCGGAGAACTGTCGCCCGCCAAGTACCCAATGATTGCCGCTTTTATTTCTGAGAGTGTGCTGACTTTCTTTTTTCTATTCATCATTCTCGGAGCTACTGGCAAGCGCGCCCCTTCGGAGTTCGCACCAATCGCGATCGGTCTAGGCCTCACCGCAATTCACCTCGTGGGCATACCCGTGACGAATCTTTCGGTAAACCCAGCTCGCAGCACAGCGACAGCCCTCTTTGCAGGTGGAGCTTATCTAGCTCAACTCTGGCTTTTCTGGGTTGCGCCGATTATTGGCGGCATTCTTGCCGGCTTCATCTACCCTTTCGTCGCAGGTAGTTCCAAAAAGGAATAGTGCAGTAACTTTCCCAAAAATCAGACATCCTCTTCATGGGGATTGTTATTGGGGCAGATCGTGGCTGGTTCGCGGGCGATAATGAGGTGTAACTCTCCAACAATAGAAGCCAGGTTAAAGCCGCGATCTCTTCAGACGAAAGGATTTTCTAAGGAAACATGCAAAAGAGACTAGCGGATTGAGAATGGGAACTGCCACGTTCAGCCCACCATATCTTTTAACCAGCTAGCTGTACGATTCTTCCAAACGGCAACGAACGAGCAAAAATAAAATTTGCCCGGACAAAATTTTTTTGTATTTTTTAAAACTTAACTAAGCGCTGGCGTGGAGTTGTTCCACGCGGTGGCCGAGTTGTCTCTCGGTTGCACGCGAAGCAGATTCACAAGGTGCGTTAAACTGGAAGAAAAGCCGTTTCATTTCGTGCAGAGCGGAATTGAGAATGGCCTCTTCTCCGAACCGTTCCGCCACGCTAAACAAAAATTTAACCCAAATTTATGGTTTCCAGCAACGAACATTTTAAAGAATTGGTCGCCCGCTCCTTCAAGGAGTTCCGTGAGGGCAGCATCATCAAGGGCAGCGTCCTCGAAGTGCGACCCAATGAAGTCCTAGTGGACATTGGCTACAAATCTGAAGGAGTTATCCCTCTTTCGGAGTTCGAGGATTCACCCGTGGAAGTTGGCGACGAAATTGAGGTTCTCCTCGAACGCTTAGAAAATGACGAGGGAATGGTCATCCTCTCGAAAGAGAAAGCCGCCCACAAACAAAACTGGGATAAAATTGTCAACGTTTTTAAAGGCGACGCTTTGATCAAAGGCAAAGTGAAGGCTGTAGTAAAAGGTGGGCTCACTGTTAACATCGGAGTTGAAGCTTTTCTCCCAGGTTCTCAAGTTGACATCGTACAGCCAAAGGATTTGTCTCAGTACGTCGGCAATGTTTACGATTTCAAAATCGTCAAGATTAACGATGATCGTAAAAATGTGGTTCTTAGTCGGCGCGAACTCATAGAGCAAGAGCGCTCCGAGAAAAGAGCTCGGTTTTTGGAAACCACAGAAGCGGGCGACAAAGTGAGGGGCTACGTTAAAAACCTCACAGACTTCGGGGCTTTTGTTGATTTGGACGGAATGGATGGGCTCTTGCACATTACAGATATCTCCTGGGGAAGAATCACCCATCCGAGCGAAATGCTCAAAGTCGGGCAGGAATTAGAAGTGCTAGTGCTTGATATCAATCGCGAAAAAGAGCGCGTTTCTCTCGGTTTAAAACAGATTCAGGGGAATCCATGGGCTGACATTGAGATGCGCTTCCCGGTCAATAGTCGTGTCAAAGGAAAAGTCGTCAATCTCGTGCCCTATGGTGCCTTTATTCAAATCGAGGACGGGGTGGAGGGGCTTATCCACGTCTCAGAAATGTCCTGGACAAAACGAATTACCCGCCCAGCCGATGTCCTCACCGTCGGGCAGGAAGTCGAGGCTGTTGTGCTCGGAATAAATATCGATGAACAAAAGATTTCTCTTGGTCTGCGTCAACTTGAAGAGAACCCTTGGGATGTTATCGAATCACGATTTGCCGTCGGGTCAACCGTCAAGGGCAAGGTTCGGAACATGACGGCCTATGGTGCTTTTGTTGAACTTGAAGATGGAATTGATGGCATGATCCACGTCTCTGACATGAGCTGGACACGAAAGATCAACCATCCAAGTGAAATGCTTAAAAAAGGGGATGAAATTGAAGCCCAGGTTATCGACATTGATAAAGCAAACCAGCGCATCTCCCTTGGGCTTAAACAACTCGAAGAAGATCCTTGGAAGGATATCGAGACGAAATACAAAATTGGTGACCTCGTGAAGGGCAAAGTTTCGAAGTTGGCTAGCTTCGGTGCTTTTGTTCAACTCGAGGATGAGATTGATGGCCTCGTTCACATCTCCCAAATCAGCGAAGACCATGTGGCCAAAGTCAAGGATGTGATCAAAATCGGGCAGGAAGTCGAAGCCCGCGTAATTAAAGTGGACAAAGTCGAGCGCCGCATTGGGCTCTCGATCAAGGCGGCGCATTACACAGAGGAAGAGGTCAAAAGAGAGTCAGAAGCCTTCGACAGCCTCCGCCCAGGCGAGGATATGGTTGGTCTCGAACAGGCCTTCCAGGCTGCTTCCGAGGAGTATCGCCCCGGCGACTCGAAGAAAAAGTAATCCACTTCTTGCATCACCTCACAACTCCCCGGTCGTATATTTTAAAACATGGACAAACCAACTATAGTCGCTTACCTCAAAACACACTGCGGATGGAGCAACGGGGTTCGTGCCATCCTCGCAAAATATAGCCTGCCCTATACTGAAAAAGATATCATAAAGAACCCGGAATACCGGTTCGAAATGGAGCAGAGGAGCGGTCAGCCCCTGTCTCCCTGTGTGGAAGTGAACGGGATTATGCTCGCGGATGTGAGCGGTGATGAAGTTGAAAAATATCTCATCACTAACAATCTGGTTTCGCCGAACGATGCCCCTGTCGCTGTACCGACAAACGCCCCGTGCGCAGAGGAAATGCACGACTTGCGCTTCACGCCCTGAAAGAATTTATCGTTGAAGCCTTCTTTAAGCCATTAAAAAAGCACCCCGGCACGGGTTCCATCTCCTCCCCTCGGAAGGCGCTTCTGTTCACTTCTTCTTTTGTACACTAGCGATAGCTGCTTGATAAAATAGCTTCCAACGATGACGCTAGATCAGCCGTTACGCTTTTATCCAATTTTTAAGGAACGCGTCTGGGGTGGGCGCGAACTCGCTCGGTTTGGACGCAAATTGCCCGCCGGCGAGATGCCGATCGGCGAATCCTGGGAGATCGTTGACCGTCCGGAGGCTCAAAGCATCGTCACCACAGGCCCGCTCACAGGTAAAACGCTTAACGAACTCTGGAACTTCTTTCGAGAACCAATCTTTGGTTGTGGACTCGATAAGTCACCCCGGTTTCCTCTGCTAATTAAACTCCTCGATGCGAGAGAACGTCTCTCATTACAGGTTCATCCGCCTGCTCAAATTGCCCCGGCTCTGGGTGGCGAACCCAAAACAGAGTGCTGGTTCTTGCTCGACGCCGAACCCAACGCACAAATCTATGCAGGCTTGAAAAAGGGCGTTACACCAGAGAAATTCAAAGCAGCAATTCAACAGGGGCAAATTGAACCTCTGGTGCATCACTTCCCGGTTAAATCCGGGGACGCTCTCTTTATCCCAAGTGGCCGTCTGCACGCAATTGGTGCCGGAAATATCATAATCGAAACCCAACAAAATAGTGACACCACCTACCGGGTGTTCGACTGGAATCGTTTAGGCCTAGACGGCAAGCCCCGTGACTTGCACATTGAAGAGTCTCTTGCTTCGATTGATTTTAATGACTTCGAACCTTCTCCGATAAGTTCAGGGAAGAGGAGCCTGATCGAGTGTCACCTCTTTGTACTGGAACGCCTCACGCTCCACAGCGAAGAATTCCTCAATCCTATCCAACGCACACCCGGCCGGTTCTCCCTGCTCTTTCTTTTGCAAGGGAGTGCAAGTTTAAAGCACGAAGTATTTCAGCCGTTTGACCTCTTTTTAGTTCCAGCCCAAGCAGACACGCCTCTGCGGGCAGGAGCTGAGGGTGCTGTTTTACTGCGCATCAGCCTCGGCTCAGATAATCCATAAACTTTTATTGATCACAGCGAGGAACCCTCTGCCCCAATTGCATAAACATAGTCTTAAGCAGTTTACGTGCGAAACAAGTCCAATAGGCCAAATCCATTGGCCTAGTTTAGCTTCTCAGCCAGATACCAGTAGTCCAACCGGTTCGATCGACACTTGAAAGGAAAAGAATCCAGAGAGTTGAGATTTTATAAGTCTAACTGCGCTGCAATCACCTTTAACTAACCGCAAAGCCTGCGATGGCCCTCTTTAAGCTTTTTCCTCCGCCTGTTGGGCCAGTGGCGTTGATTCGGAGCACGCTCTGAATCACATTTTCAGATAATACAGGCGACTATCTGAAGGGAGCCTGCCTTCTTCGGGGGGGCTGAAAATAGCATTGCCTTCGGCCGACGTCAGGCGCAGGGAGATATTCCAAATACCGTAACCAAGGCGCAGAGGGGGCAGACCTGTGTGTTAACTACGCGCCAGCACTAGGTAAATCTTACGGAAATCCGCAAAGGTTTGATTTCGTCAAAGAGGTGTTGGCTTGCCATTACCCTGCGGAAGAGCGAAATTTTCTCCTCCGTGCATCTGCTTGTTCAGCCGTTGCAACAGTGGTTGATTTCAAGGATAAAACTTGCCGAAAAGCTATCGAGCAAAGCGGATATGGGTGCCATTACTCCCCCGTCGCTAACGTATTAAGCCGGAGTTTTTACTACTATCCGCTGCCAATCAATTATGGACGAACAGTACCAAATAGGAGTGCTGTCGAATTATTGACAAGAGAGAATTTCAACGCGGTAAAGCCCAAGACGCTGTAGCGGCCTAAAACTGGCACTTTTTTCAAGAGTGCTTTTTGTTATCTGGCTTCGATTTTCCGAAGGCCCTTCCACTGGCACATTAAAAAATATCCAGGCGTGGTTTCCGCAGACGAGTGGTTCAGGCTCGGAAACACTGGCGGGTTCTTCAGGTGAAATTCGCCATTGGCGGATCGGGTGGCTTTGAAGATCCACCAGCCAGATTTCGCCCGTGCTCTCGAACGACGTTTTGAAAAAATCTCCCGTTAAGTCATTTACTTGATAGACCGAAAAAAATCTGTTACCCCAGATGAATGGCTCGTGCGACTGAACCAAAGCCGCATCTCGATGCGGTGAAGAGGGTAATTCAATTTTTTTCCACAAGGTGAAAGGTGAGCCCTGGGGCGCTTCCCGTCCGCGACGATAGATATGAGTGGCAGGGAACGGCTTTTGTACTCCAGCCAAAATCCACTCTCCATCATCCCTGAGCAGCCCGTTGGGATCGATTTTATTGACACCGTCTACAACGAGGTTTGTAGGTGGATTTGTCGGTGAGGTAGCATCCCAACCACGCAGTTCCACGCAGCCATCCTCAGCCCGGAACCCATAAGTCAAAAAGGCCCGATGTTTCATCCAGCGCACAAACCCCACATCCATCGGAGCGAAACCGCGACTTGGCGTTTCTTGCTGTTCCACAGTAATAATTTGATGGGGATTGGCAAGGTCAATGCACTGAAGCTCAATCCACGCATTCGAGTTTCGACGCGTTCCTGCACCCGCATTTTTTTCATTTTTAATCCAGAGCAAAAAGCCGTTATGAGAATGAGGAAGTATTGTTGGATAAATCGCACGGCGTCGTGTGTCGGGAGCGGTGCTCAAACGGGTGACTTTCCCCTCTTTTGGCCCGGTGGGACGCACAAGGATTAGATAACCATCCAAGTCTGCTCCAACGTAAAACGGTCCGTCTGCATCGCTCCCGGGGTTTGCCCGGGCCCAAATTGTCGATTCAAAAGCGCGAAAACCCCGGCCATCCGGTGGAACAAGATCTCCAGTTGAGGGATCTATTCCGCAATGCCAAACCACTCCACGCTCCGCACCCCGAGCCTCTCGTTCGAACCAAACCATGAACCGCCCTTCGGAAGTGAACTCAACATTTGCGTAATCAACGCGAGGGTCTCCTATGCGTACTGGATCAGAAGTTGTTGTTTTTTCCTCATCCTGAGTTTTGGCTGAACAGGCCGGGACTGAGGGCAAGCTATGCCTTCGGAAAAACTCCCAGACTTTTTCCATCGCGCGAATGTCCCTGTTTTTGATCCCCAGGACGCGCGGACGATCTGGAGTCGCCTCTCCCGGTAGATTGTGCCCGCCACCTTCAACTCTATAAAGCCAAACTTCTACGGGCTCAGGTGGGTTTTCGTATTTTTCCAAAATCACGCGGGAAGAATCCTCTTGGCAGACATCTGGGAGAGCGATTTTTTGAGATAACTCTGGTAATCCGTTGGTAAGCTTCCAAAAATTGACCGTTTGCTCCGTGGAAAGCACTTCTCCATAGGTCCTCCCTAAAACCCGCACTTGGCCACCGTTCCAAGGCATCATTGGGTCGTCGGTGCCATTCATGATGAGTATTGGAAGAGGACGGATCGGTTTTTTCTTGGCGAGATTTGCGGGAAGGTTGGCAACAATTGCCGCGACGGCCGCTATGCGGTGACCCATCTCAATGCCCAGCCGATAAGTCATCATTCCACCGTTTGAAACGCCGACCACATAAACTTTCCTGGCATCGGCTCGGCCAGAAGCGATGAGCTCGTCTAGGATCGCGGAAATGAATGCTGTGTCGTCCACTTGCGTATTGTCTTTGGCTTGCCGAAACGTCTTGCCACGCCCGTCGTTCCATTGTCCGTCCATCCCACAGGGATAAACCATGAGGAGACCCTCTCGCTCAGCGATCTCATTCCAGCAGGTGCGCTCTGAGATATCGGCACCACCTCCTCCGTGCAGCGCGAAGACAACGGGCTTTGTTTTTCCAGGAGCTGGATCGAAAGTTTCGTAAGTGCGCTCCCGCCCTCCGACCATGATCAGATGCAATTCTCTATTCTCCATGGAGCGATGACTCGCCTCAATCGAAATGACTGTAACTACGGGCAGGAGTACAGTAACAGTAAACTTAAAACAAAACCAAAGGGATATTTGTTGGAAAAAGGTTATGGACTTCATGGCTCTAGCTATCAGAATAAAAACCTAAAGTGGCCAAAAGTTGTGGGTAGGATATTTTTACTGACAAAAACTCGTATAAACTGGCAGATGATTAGTCGCTTCTTAATGAGAAAATCCCGCCCTCAATTC
>CALDSX010000074.1 GCA_937924445.1 uncultured Chthoniobacterales bacterium | reverse complement strand
CGGATCCAAGCGATGTCCGCGCCGTTCAACTGGCGGCCTTGCATCACCAAGACGCTTGTCATGGCGAGCAAGATACGGAGGCCCCCCTGGTGAATCCAGCAAAAAACGAACTTTTTTCTGTTGCGTTCGGGGGGGTAATCTATTCTTCGGTTACTGATGGTCCCATGGTGGGACTACCTGAGCAGTTACGTTCGTTTGTTGATTTTTATTGTTCATCAGCAGATGATCGCACACCCATGATATCGAGATACTCCCTACCTGAGATGCGCGAGCTGTGGTCTGAGCAACGCAAGTTTGAGATCTGGCTTGAAATTGAGATTCGTGCCTGTGAAGCCATGGCGGAGTTGGGCCTTATTCCGGCACCGGACGCTCGGGAAATCAGGGAAAAAGCCAGGTTCGACATTTTTGAAATAGCAGAGATTGAAAAGCGCACAAACCACGATGTGATCGCATTTTTGGAGAATGTCGCTGGCTATGTCGGCCCTGCTGCACGTTGGATGCACCGAGGTCTCACATCCTCAGACATCTTGGATACCACCCTCGGTGTTCAAATGACATTGGCTTGTGACCTCCTTCTGGCCAAGATCGAAGTGGTGCGCGCAGCCGCCGCTGAAAAAGCTCTGGAGCACAAATTCACTCCGATGATTGGTCGCAGCCACGGCATCCATGCCGAACCGGTAACGTTTGGATTGAAGATGGCTTTGATGTGGGACGAATTTGGCAGAGCCACAGAACGCTTGCGCGAGACACGCGAACGTGTCCGCGTGGGAAAGCTAAGTGGCGCAGTCGGCACACATGCCCATCTCGATCCGCGTGTTGAAAAACTCGTCTGCGAGGGCATTGGTCTGAAATCAGCCACAATTTCCACCCAAATCATCCAGCGCGACCGTCACGCAGAGTTTTTAACTGCGATCGCGCTCATCGGTGCGAGCGTGGAGCGCTGGGCTACAGAATTCCGTCATCTTCAACGCACCGAAGTTCTTGAGGTGGAGGAATTCTTTGCTGCGGGTCAAAAAGGGAGCTCTGCGATGCCACATAAACGCAACCCAATCACTGGCGAAAGGCTCTGTGGCCTCGCGCGAATTCTGCGAGGCAACGCGCTTGCGGGCTTGGAGAACGTCGCGCTTTGGCACGAAAGAGATATCAGCCACAGCAGCGCCGAACGTATCGCGTTGCCTGACTCGAGCATTTTGCTTGATTACATGCTGCACCTGCTAGGGCGTCTGACAAAAAATCTGATCGTCTATCCGGAGAACATGCGCCGAAATCTGGAATTGACCAGAGGTCTTTACCACAGTCAGGCAGTATTGCTGCGCCTGACCGAATGTGGGATGGAACGAAAAAAAGCTTACGAAGCTGTGCAACGTGCCGCCATGCGCACCTGGAGAGGCGATGCCGATCTTGCGACAAATTTGAAACTCGAACTCGATGTCATGGAGCACCTTAGTGGGCTTGAAGTCGACCAGCTTTGCTCAATGGAGCGTCACTTCGCCCATATCGAGGAAACCTTCCGAGAATTAGGTCTCGAATAAGATTCCAAATTATTAACTCCTATGACTCGTTTTGGCGTTTGACCCGTGCAAGCGACCGACGAAATTCCGCCCTTGCTGACAAAACTCAAAGTCGCGGAAGAATATTAAAAATGGCCCAACCGACACCCACCATATCGCAACCCGCAATTCCACACTACAATCTTTCCCACCTCGAACAACTCGAGGCCGAAAGTATTCACATCATGCGCGAAGTGGCCGCTGAATTTCAAAAACCGGTCATGCTCTATTCGATCGGCAAGGACTCGACCGTCATGTTGCGTCTGGCGGAAAAGGCGTTTTATCCCGGCAAAATTCCTTTTCCGTTGCTGCACATTGACAGCCGATGGGAATTTCAGGAGATGTATGAATATCGCGAGGAACTGCGCAAGAGACTTTCAACCGAGCTTCTGGTTTGGGTGAACCCCGAGGCGGTGGCTTTGGATATTAACCCTTTTGATCACGGTTCCGAGAAACACACACAAATCACACGCACCGACGGACTTAAACAGGCGTTAAGTTATTATCAATTTGACGCGGCATTCGGCGGCGGGCGGCGAGATGAGGAGAAGTCGCGTGCCAAGGAGCGTTTCTACAGCTTTAGAAACAGGTTTCATCAGTGGGATCCAAAAAACCAACGTCCCGAACTCTGGAACCTCTACAATGGACGTCTCAATCCGGGCGAGTCCATCCGAGTTTTCCCCTTGTCGAACTGGACCGAACTCGACATCTGGCTCTACATCATGAAGGAACAGATACCGATCGTTCCGCTTTACTTCGCAAAAGAGCGCCCTGTCGTTGAGCGCAAAGGGTTGCTCATTCACGTTGATGACGACCGGATGCGTCTCGAAGAGGGTGAGAAAATAGAGATTAAAAAAGTCCGTTTCCGCACTCTCGGCTGCTATCCTCTAACCGGTGGCGTTGAATCTGAGGCCGATACGATTGAGAAAATTGTTCAGGAGATGATTCTTGCCACCACCTCGGAACGCCAAGGACGCGTTATTGACCAAGACGCTATGGCCTCGATGGAAGAGAAGAAAAAAGACGGTTACTTTTAATTTCGAATGACATCCAAAGAACTTGCTGAGAAAGACATCCACGCCTACCTGCGACTTCACGAACAGAAAGACCTTCTCCGTTTCCTGACCTGTGGCTCGGTGGATGACGGAAAGAGCACCCTAATCGGTCGGCTGCTTTATGACAGCAAGATGATTTACGAAGATCAACTTGCCACCGTGCTGCGCGATTCCAAGCTGCATGGCACCACGGGAGGAGGGTTTGATCCGGCTCTACTGACCGACGGGCTGAAGGCCGAGCGCGAGCAGGGTATCACAATTGATGTCGCTTACCGCTACTTCTCGACTGACAAACGGAAGTTCATCATCGCAGACACACCGGGACACGAGCAGTATACAAGAAACATGGCCACTGGTGCCTCAACCTGTAACCTCGCCGTCATTCTCGTGGACGCTCGTCATGGTGTCGTCATGCAAACCCGTCGGCATAGCTTTATTGTCTCTCTGCTCGGCATCAAACACATCGTCGTAGCGATCAACAAAATGGATCTCGTCGGCTGGTCCGAGGAGGTTTATAATCGCATTCGACTTGAGTACAACGAGTTTGCTGCACGTCTCGAATTCACCGACCTTCATTTCATTCCTATCGCAGCGTTACATGGTGACAATGTGGTCGAACGCAGCCCTCGCATGCCTTGGTATGATGGCCCCTCCCTTCTTCATCATCTCGAAAATGTCAATATTGCTTCAGACCGTAACCTTATTGATTTCCGTATGCCGGTTCAATACGTCATCCGTCCAGACCGCGATTTTCGCGGATTTGCTGGAACGATCGCGTCCGGAATCCTGCGGGTGGGAGATGAAATCATGATCACCGCATCCGGGCAACGTTCTCGGGTGCAACAGATTCTGCTCGGTCACAAACAGGTTGCTGAAGTCGTTGCGCCAATGCCGGTAGTTGTAACACTTGAGGATGAGATTGATGTCTCCCGTGGCGATATGATCGTCCATCCAAACAATGTGCCAAAGCTAGCCTCCGAAATCGAGGCGATGATAGTTTGGATGGATGCTGCACCCTCGCGTCTCGGCGGATCCTACCTTTTGAAGCAGACAACATCATCTCTTCCAACCACACTCACCACCCTGCGCTACCGAATTGATGTCAACTCACTGCGCAAAAATGATGCGGAAGTTTTGAACATGAACGAGATAGGGCGAGCACATTTTTCGCTGCATCGGCCTCTCGCCTTCGATCCTTACAGAAAAAACCCGGCAACAGGATCCTTCATTCTCATCGACCGGCTTTCAAATAACACAGTCGCTGCAGGCATGATTCTTGATCGGGCCGTGGCACGACCAGACTTTGCGAAACTGCAGCCCGTGAGCACAAACATCCACCGTGAGGAGAGTCATGTCTCTCGTGCAGAACGCGAAAAGCTTCTCGGGCAGCGTGGTGCCACTCTCTGGCTAACCGGTCTGAGCGGTTCCGGCAAGTCCACTATTTCAAAAGCAACAGAACGCGCTCTTTCCGATTTTGGGCGGATAGCCTATATTCTCGACGGCGACAATCTTCGGCACAGACTCAACCGTGATCTGGGCTTTTCCGCCACCGATAGGGCAGAAAATATCCGTCGTGTTGCCGAAGTCGCCCGCCTCATGAACGAAGTTGGCGTGATAGTGCTAACCGCCTTTATCTCCCCTTACAAAAAGGACCGACAGATCGCACGTGAAATTATCGGGGCCGATAATTTTTTTGAGATCTATGTCGAAACTCCCATTGAGGTTTGTGAACAACGGGATCCAAAGGGGCTCTACAAAAAGGCTCGGACAGGTGAGATCGCACAATTCACCGGCGTTTCGGACCCTTACGAACCGCCCGAAAATCCCTGGCTGCTTCTCCGTGGCGACCGCTCGACGCCTTCGGAATACGCCGAAATGATCATCAAAAACTTGCGAGAAATCGGGCTTTTCTGATCAATTAACACTTTCCCACTTGGAGTTAGGTAAAGAATACCAGCTGACGCCTAAACAGATTTCTTTTCGAGTTTTTCTGATCTAATGTCTCTTTCATCCACTACTGCTCTCGCCCGACTCAAGAGGGCTGCTGCCAGCGCGCGGCTTCCTCATGCCTGTCTTTTATCTGGTCCAGAGGGTTCTGGTAAACGCATGATCGCAGCTGAAATGACTGCATTTCTCTTGTGCTGCCCCACCTCTGCCTGGCCACTCCCTCCCCATCCGGACCTGCATGTTGTCGCACCAGAATCTAAGAGCCGACGCATTCTCATTGAACAAATGCGAGAGCTGGAGCATCTTATCCACCTGCGTCCTTCCAGCGCCACCAAAAAAGTGGGTCTTATTTTGGATGCCGAACGACTTCAACCGCAAGCGGCAAATGCGTTTCTTAAGACTCTCGAAGAGCCGCCACCAGATTCCTTTCTCTTTCTCACCACTTCAAATTCAGCGGCGATCTTGCCGACAATTTTATCTCGATGTATGGTTATCTCGCTGCGCGGAAGTAGCTCAGAGAAAGAACCCGATCCTCTGAAAGTGGCCACCCTCCTGAAGCGCCATCTGGCAGAGGGTGATTTGTCACTTCCAGCTATTTTTGGACTAGTGCGAGAAATCGAGACCCTTTTGCTCAAAGAACGTGAGCAAATGCTCGAAGAAGCCGAAGCCGAACTCAAAACAGAGCGCAATTCCTGGCCCGAAGGCATGCCTGCGGATGTGGCAAGAGCTGTCGAGTCGAAGCTTAAAGCTGCGGTGGAGGCACGATATGTCAATTTAAGGTCAAAGCTTCTTGATGTTATTTCGGAATGGTGGGTGTTGCTTGCCCGAGAGTGTGTCGGTGCTGGGTCCTCCCCCGCCCCCAAGCTTGTAGCCAAGTTGGGTATCGAGCGGATCACTGCTTTTTTTGCAATTCTTGAAACTCTCCGGGATCAGTTGGATCGCAATGTGCAAGAAAGTTTGGCGTTCGAAACGGCATTTCTCAGTCTTTGCGACTGAATTGCATTACGGCTCCGTGTCCCCCGCCATTCCTTCCACCAAAACGCCCATCGACTTCAACTGCAGGGAAGGTAAATTTTCGGTCAAAAAGATTTCTCTTTTGCATCTCAAAAAATCCCTTAATGAAAAAGGCCAGCATAATGGGCAAGGCCAAAGTAGCTCCCGTAAGAATCAAAATGTTTTTGCGATGAGCCACATCCGACCTTTTGGCCTTGAGAACGATCAAGTGCTCCGCGAGACGATTCCCGGTTGTAGCCAGCAGCCCCCCCGGCGAGAAGTCGTCTGGCAGGGAGGCCACAATATTGTCAATAAAAGCCGCCAGCGCATCGTCTGGCAGAAGCTGGCGCGCTTTTGCTGTCAGGGCTACGGTGATACGCGTCGGCGGAGTCTCCAGCAAAATAACCCCGCCTAAGGCTTCTTTTTCCGGCGGCAGCGTATTGTTGCACAATAACAAGGCATACTCCACCGCAGGGTGTGGACTTTTGTCTATCGTCACGAGATAAAGATGGATTTTATTTTGTTTTTCCAAGAGCTGAAAATCTTCCTCTAAACGCGTTTTATCAATCGGAGATAAAAGGCCTGCAGCATCAGTCACATGCGTTTGTAGACCTTCTCCGGGAACGGGTGGCAAAGTCAAATCTCCTACCTTCTCATCCACGGCAGAATTCCCCTCAGTGAGCGAATCTGTGTCGAGGGATAATGAGGGGGACATGAGGCTGCTACCACCTGCTCTCTCGGCTGTCTGTCGAGCGGCTTCGAGAGGCAAAGAGCAACTGCTCCAGAGGAGAATTGCAACAAAAGACTTCAACCAAATTTCTTTCAAAAGATGCTGTGTTGTACAAATCATAATGCCTTCTTTGACACGCGCAGTGAGGCCTGGCGCATTTTGTCGTTCAAACATCGGAGAATTTTTAGGCAACCAAGGCCGAATTCCTGGCGCACAAAATCCTCTCGTCCACACTCAAGAATTTGAGCCAACTCCTCTCTCGAAAAGAGTGCCTCAAGCCCATACCCCACCGTAATCGCCGCTTCCATCTTCGAGGGCAATAGGAGAAGCAGAACAGAAAAATTGCGCCCAAGCCTTGACGTGGGGGCGCAAATTTTTGCACGATTAAAAAGCCAGAAAGCCTGAGTGAGCAAGGGTTTGTCCAGAGCGGTCTTCGTTGTGAAAATGACGAATGTGCTCTGGGGGAAGCGCTCGTGCATTTGTTGCAGATAGCTCGAGAGTCTCCTAAGATCCCTCTTCGAAAAGGTGGATAGACAATCATTTACCCAACCACGATGCACGGGAATCGCACCGAAAACTTTGTCTAAGATATCAAGTCGAAATCCGCAAAACGGACACTCAACCAGATTTCTGAGCGTAACTTGACCGCAGTGAGGACAAGTGAGCGTGAATTTACCGCGGAGTGTCGTATTGGACTGCTGATCTGTTGGCAACATCTGAAGTTGGTTAGAATATAGACGCAAAACTGGCCATCAGCTGACAGAGAATTACCAGAGCCGAGAAAAGGTTGAGAAGCTAACTTCCAAAGGCATTTTATTACGTCACAACCAGGTGAAAAGTCAAACTTTTTGCCCGGGGTGGGGCCTTATCTTTCAAGCTGAATTTGTGAAAATACGCCCATATCTATGGCCCTATTTTATCGTTAATGCAGAGCGCTAAAAAGAGCGATTCTTAAATACAGGCTTGGGTATATCGAATAAAACAAAAGACTCACGACCTCCTCATTCTACTCCTGACAGATCTCACAAGCGCCGGAAAGCCATCCCTACCGGACGTTTTAAAGCTTTAGTCTGAGTACCTCGTGGCACGAAACTGGATTCCGCAGATTTAATTCTCGATTCGTAAAAACTTGCGAAAAGAAAATCGCCTGTCATAGCTCAGAGCTTCAATTGATTTTGTCCCGACTATGCCTTTCTACCGCACGCACCATTGCAATGCAATCCGTTCCACTGACGCAGGCGCTACCGTAACCATCGCGGGCTGGGTAGACTCACCACGCGATCATGGTGGTGTCATCTTTATAGATCTCCGTGACCGCGAGGGGATAACCCAGGTTGTTTTCCGACCTGAAGAAAACCCGGAAGCCGCCCACGCCGCACATGCGCTTCGGACTGAAGATGTTATACAAGTCACAGGACGGGTTGCTCCTCGTTTGCCAGGCACAGAGAACCCAAAGCTAGCCACCGGTGAGGTCGAACTCGTCGCTTCGGAGCTGCACATCCTCAACAAATCGGAGCCGCTTCCGTTCCCCCTCGATGCGGATATTTCCAACGAAGATGTCCGGCTTACTCACCGTTATCTCGACCTTCGCCGCCCGGCGATGCTCCGCAATATGAAGCTCCGACACAAAGCCATTCAGGCTGTCCGAAATTACATGGACGCACAAGGTTTTCTAGAGATCGAAACGCCTGTTCTGGCTAAGAGCACACCGGAAGGAGCACGCGAGTTTCTCGTCCCCAGCAGGGTGATGCCCGGCCAGTTCTACGCTCTCTCTCAATCGCCCCAGCAATACAAACAGCTGCTCATGGTTGCAGGCCTGGATAGATACTTTCAAATCGCGAGATGTTTTCGCGACGAAGATCCTCGCTCCGATCGGATCATCGAGCTGACACAGATTGACGTTGAAATGTCGTTCGTGGATGTCGAGGGTATCATTGCGCTCAGCGAGGGTTTGTTCCAGGCCATTTTTCAAGCCGCCCTCGGCGTTGAGCTTGAGACACCATTTCCGCGGCTGACTTGGCGTCAGGCGATGGACCGCTTCGGCAGTGACAAACCTGACCCCTCACTCGGAATGGAGTTTGTTGACCTTGGCGATGTTTTTAAAGAGTCCGCATTCAAAGTATTCCGCGGCGCGCTCGACGCAGGTGGAGTAGTAAAAGCCTTTAACGCCAAAGGGTTTGCCTCTGTCACCACTGGCCAGATCAACGACCTCACCGCCCTTGCACAAAAGCATGGCGCCAAAGGTCTCGCCTACATCAAGGTCGAAAACGGCACTTGGAAATCACCGATAGTGAAATTTTTTACTGAAACAGAAAAAAAATCATTGACCGAGCGGCTAAAAATTGAGGAGGGCGATCTCATCCTTTTCGGTGCTGACACATGGGCTACTGTCTGTCATGTTCTCGGTCGTATCCGTCTTCGAGTTGCTGAATTGACCGGCCGCAAACCCGCGGCCAACCAGTTCACCTGCCTCTGGATCACAGAGTTTCCGTTGCTCGAATACTCCGCAGAAGATCGGAAGTGGAATGCGGTACATCATCCCTTTACTCGACCAATGGCGGAAGATGTGCCTTTGCTTTATGCTGGCGATCCTTTTGATGAAAACGCCCTTGCTTGCGTGCGAGCTGAGGCATACGACATCGTCATTAACGGAATGGAAATCGGTGGTGGCAGCATCCGAATCCACGAGCGCGATCTTCAGCAAAAAATTTTCCACGTTCTAGGTATTAGCGAGGAGCGGCAGCAGATCCTCTTTCCGCATCTCTTGCGTGCGTTTGCACACGGCGCACCGCCGCATGGGGGAATCGCATTTGGTGTCGACCGGTTGATGATGCTTCTGTGTGGCACAGAAAACATCCGTGACACTGTGGCTTTCCCAAAGAACAATCGCGGACAGGATCTGATGGTAGGTTCACCGTCAGAACCAGAACCACACCAGCTTCGGGAACTTTCACTAAGCGTCCGTAAACGAGAATAAATTCGGCTGGATGACCTGCGCGGATAAATGCTTTTTTGAATCACAAAAACGCAACGCGGCAAACCAGGTGATTAGCAGACGGTTGCGGCCTGCTTCGAGGGTGAGCCCGACGTTGTCGGGGGGATAAACCTATTTCCGACGGTCGAAAATAAAGCGAGTCGTCGTCACCTGGTTTGACGCAAAACCCAAGGGCATTTGCTCAGTTCCAGATGGCAGGCAAGGCGTCGTGTGATCTTTGATCTTGTTGTTTAGCGATCTCCGTTACTCGCGAGGGATTTCAGTCCCAAAAAACGCACCTCCAGGCTGTCGTAGTAGCCGTGACGGTCAATATTTGGTCCTGCAAGACGATTTTGTTTGGAGGTCAATAAATCTATTCGCTCCAGTCGAATAGAAATAATTTTAAGCAGACTGCGAATCAGGGTACGAGCATGAGGAGCCCCGAGGCAGACGTGAGGACCAAATCCGTAAGCCACATGAGGGTTCGGTTTGCGGTCCAGGCGAATCTCATCAGGGGCATCAAAAACGGAGTCGTCAAAATTTGCCGAGGCCCACGTCAATGCAACGCGCTGACCTGGCTTGATGGTGTGCCCGGCCACATGCGCGCCTGTTGGACAAGTCCGTCCGATACGGGAGACAGGGGAAATGATTCGGGCAAACTCCTCCGCGGCGGTTGGTATCAATTTCGGGTTTTCCCGTAGTTTAGTAATCGCCTCGGGATGTTCCGCCATGTAGCCGATCACTGCTGTGACCATGTTGATGACGGTGTCTCGACCTCCGGCAAAAGCCAGATTACCAAATCCCATCATTTCGTCCAGCGTCAGAGGCCGTCCTCGAAACTCCGCGTGGGCAAGAATGCTGAAAAAGTCATCGCCAGGCGCTGATTGCTTTGCCTCAATAAATTTGCGTTCCAGGTAACGCTCAAGGTCAGCACCCTTTTCCTGTCGATCTTCTCCGAGAAAAGGGTGCATTCCCCACAAGAGCCACGTATCGGCCTCGCTTTCGGGCACTCGAAGCAAACGGGTTAGCGCCTTGCATTGCAACGGCAAAGCAAATTCCGAAACGACCTCTACAGGAATACCAGCCCGAAGTTTGCTTTCCAAGAGCCGGTCGATCATCTTTTCAATTTCTTCAATATAGTCTTGTTGCTGCGGTCTCCGGAACAATGGCTCCACCAGTTCCCGGTATTCGGTATGGTCAGGCGGGTTTGTCTCAATCGGCAGCTGGCGATAGCTGCGCACGTCTTCCTCGGACGGGATGGGCACCCGGAAAGGGGTATCGGAGCTGTAGGTTGCCCAATCTTTTGCAGCGCTGCGGACATCATGGTAGCGAAGAATCATCGGAATTTCTTCCCCATCAAAGTGGCCAATGTGGATTCCTTTTTGTTTGCGGACATCCTTAAAAGGATCGTAAGGGCAGGATGTATCTGACATATTTTGTTGATTGTAAAAGTCCAGTGGCGGTCAGGAACCGACCACCTCGACGATCAAACCATCGAGTTCGGGGTTGAGCACAACTTGGCAACCGAGACGGCTTCTGCCATCCGCGGAGTCTTCATAAGACAATAAGTTTTTCTCGTCGGCACTCGCGGGTCCAACGCGCTCGATCCATTCAGGTGTTATGCGAACATGACACGTGGAGCATGAACAAACTCCTCCGCAATCGCCGGTGATTCCGTCTACGCCGTTTTCGACAGCGATTTCCATGAGATTGCCTTCAGCGTTTTCAATTGTTAGAGGGGTTCCGTCGGGTTTTATGTAGGTAATTTTCGGCATGGTTAGATAAAAGTTTACGAATGGTTCAGCGCGGCATCTCGGAGTGCCTGGAAATTTTCGCGCGGCACATAGCGGGCGATGGAGTTACCACTGCCAACGGCGTAACCGCTTCCTCCGTCCGTGAGGTTAATGAGGTCCTCGACACGTCTACGAATCTCTGCTGGTGTCTTGCGGCAGAGAAAATCCATGTCGATACCGCCAAGGATTGCGATGCGCTCGTGGTAGCGGGTCCATGCTTCCTCGACCGGAAAAATTCCATCTTCATAAGAGTGTTTACCGTCAAAACCAATATCCTCAATAAGATCTTCCCAGAGAGGTCCCAAGTTGCCACAGGAATGAAGAATCGCCGGACGCCCGGCAGAGTGAATAAGATCCACGATTTTGCGATGCCACGGAATGATGTAAGTTCGCATCTGTTCATGGGAAAGGATTGTGGAAGTCTTAAAGCCCCAATCGTCGTTCACCATGCAAGCCCCTACAGAATCAAACGCCAGCTGTCTCTCGTAAAAGGTCATAAGCCGCGTTGCAATTTGCTCAGTTATTGCGTGAACCAAATCAGGCTCATCAGCGAGCATGTAACAGAGGTTTTCAAATCCAACAAGGTCTGTCAGGTTCTCCAAAACGCCACCCGGGCACATCAAAATGAACTTCGCACCATCCGGCAGCCATTTTTCCCAGCGGCCAATCATTTCGTAGTCGGCCGCCTCCGCATCGGGCCATCGGTAGGCGGCAAAGGTGGCCTCATCGGTAATCACTCCCCCCTCATTTTGGGAAATCGACTCGCCGTGAGTGCGATCCCCTCTATGGAATTCAAGAAATCTCGTTATCCACGTCGGCAGGCAGGCAAAATCATAGCCATTTTCGAAAAAGCAACGCATGTACTGATACATCGCCGCGTCCCTGTCGTTGTCTTCAATTTGTTTTTCACCCAGCATAACTCCGACATCTGCGATAAACTCAAATAAGGTGGCTCGCTCAGGTTTTTCCCGCCGCAAAATTCGAAGCAACTGAGAAAAATCGGGGGAACGGAAAGGATTTATTTTCATATCTGACGACAATAAATACGTCAACCCTGATTATTGACTAGGTTGATTGATAACAAATATTAGGCTTTATTTGATAGCCTTCAGTCGGTTTAGATTATATTTACAGCAACTTTTGCTTGAAATGACCCCCCGCTACGAAAAGATTGTCTATCCCCCCACCCAATCTTTCCGAGCTGAAGAGTGGCGCATGGAGAGGTTTGAAGGGCCATGGCATTTTCATCCTGAAATTGAGCTCACACTCATCGTTTCCGGCCAAGGCCAACGAATGGTTGGCGATAGTCTTGAGCCTTTTTCCAAGAGCGATCTGGTCCTTCTTGGGCCGGAAGTTCCTCATGTGTGGCAGAGCCTTAAAAACGATCACAACCAGCTCCCTGCCATTGCAACGGTTATTCAATTTCACCGCGATTTCTTAGGTACTGATTTTTGGCAGTGTCCCGAACTCGCCCCTATCTGCCATCTCCTCGATTGTTCACGTTTGGGCTTGGTATTTCCTGAGGAAATCTCCACCCATCTGAGAGCGGAAATTCGCCGTATTCCCAAACTCAAAGGATTCCCAGCGCTTGTTGCTCTTTTAAAATTACTCGGCAAGCTGAGCACAGCCAGTATTAACGCCCGCCCGCTTTGTTCATTAAATTATGCACCCTCTCTAAACCCCGAGGCTGGAGAACGCATCGCAAGAGTCATTGCTTACGCCAGCCAAAACTTAGACAAATCCCCAAGGTTGACAGAATTAGCTCAAGTTGCTGCGATGACACCACCGGCGTTCAGCAGATATTTCAAAAGCGTTACTGGCCGAAGTCCGACAGATTTTCTTAGTGATCTGCGAATAGAGCAGTGTGCCCGATTATTACGAGAGACCGGGCTGCCAATCACACGTATTGCGGAGATGGTGGGCTTTTCGACCATCACAAGTTTCAATCGTCGTTTTAAAGAGAGAATGCACAGCACTCCTCGTGATTATCGGAAAGCGTTCCGAGCGGCCAGTTTACAATCCATCAAGTGATGCCATTTAAAACATGACAAAGCAGGGAGAGATCTTGCAAATATTAGGAAAATTCGTATGATCAAAAAAGATGAATCGCTCCAACACAGCATTTTGTCTTGGTCTGCTGGCATTCGTATCTTTTTTCGGTGCGACATTTTCTGCACCCGCAGTTATTTTGTTTAACAAAAATAACTCTGCAAACCAATCGGATCCAGGAACCGGTGTTCCCTGGGAGGCTGTGGGGCGCCTATCAAATAGCACTGGCACGAGTGTGAAAGGTTCATGTATTTATCTCGGCGGCGGCTGGGTGCTCACGGCGCACCACGTGGCAGTGGATGGGACCCACAAATATATCTCTTTTGATGGAGTAACCACGTACGAGGTGGATTTGGGGCATATTCACCAGGTTGCCGCAGGAGTGGACATGAAGGTGATGAAACTAACCACCACACCCTCTATAACGCCGGTGGTTTTGTTGGCCAGCTCTTCTGAGAACTTAGGCGGCAACGCGACCTTGATTGGATGGGGTTATGGTCGGGATCCATCGGTGCCACTTGGAAATCAAACAGTGGCTTGGGGAAACGCAACCACTGGTGCGAAGCGTTGGGGTATCAACCGCCTCAATGACAGCCTCACTATTCCCTATGGGTCAGGTTCATACAACGCAACCCGCACGATTCTAGGAGCCAATGATGGCCCCGGAGGAGTTTTCAATCCGGACGGCGTTGGCGATGACGAGGCAGCAGCTGCGCTGAACGACTCTGGGTCGGGATTGTTTCAAAACATCAGTGGAACTTGGTATTTGGTTGGGCTCACCACCTCTGTTAGCACATTTGGAAGTTCATATTTCTCAGATGACTCGCTTTCTCATCCGGCAGACGATCCCGGCGATGGCAACTTTTTTGTGCGCATCTCGTCTTATAAATCGGACATCGTCGCATTGATTCCCGAGCCCGATGCTTTAGCGCTTCTCGTGGTGGGCTTTTTACTGGCAGGGTGGCGTCAGATTTTCCGCCGCAACAGGGGTGCGCACTAGAAATGTGCTCAGGCCGGAACATGAAATTTGCCCCTTTTTTATAAAGCCAGATTTGGATTTGGATGGGAGCTTGAGAGAAGTGACAACGTATGACTTGCTCAATCATAAAATTAAAAATGAGAAGCAACTTCTTTGACTCTCGAAAAGAACATCCGATGGTTACGGCGTTGACTAAATCCTATTTCTGGATCATTGTCGGTGCCCTCTGCCTCGCAGGTTGTCAGGGTTCTGACCCCGGTCTTGAAGAGAAGTTAACCCGGGCTGAAGCAGAGCTTGAAACAAAAAAGAGAGAAATCTCGGAAGCTAATAAACAAATTGAAGAACTAAAAAAGGAGTTAGAGACGGCGCGTTCCACTTTGCAACCCCCGGCTGAAGCACCTCCAGCCCAGGCAGTCAATACTTCGCAAGGCAAACCGATTGATCCTGACCTTTTGGAAGAGGGCTATGTCAATGCAGCGAGAAGCTTGCAGCGGAAATTGGAACAATCCTTGTCGGCTGAGTATCAAATCAAAAGCTTTACTCTGCATTCAGTTGAGATCGCACCCCAGGTTACAACGCCCTACTCATCTCGTCTGCAAATATCTTTCGTGCGTAAGTCCGATTCCACCCCACTACACCTTGATCTTCCTGTAGGTGCAGATTACTCGGGTGAGTGGAAGTTTCCATCATTGGAGGATATTTCGAAGAGTCTTGCCGCCGGGGGCACGCCTCCGGTGCAAGAGACCAAATCGGCCAGTGTTCCAACGCAGCCAACTGCGCCACAAACGCCCGTTCAGCCGACTGTTGACCCGAATGTTGTGAACATTTCTCCCGGAGCACCGACAATCATTTTTAACTGGGACAACAGCGAAACCTCTGCCAGGCCGCCTCAGTCAGAGAAAAGTCCCCAGCCGACAGCTGCAACTCCTTCGCAAGCTGCATTGCCTCAATTCGTCATGCCTGAACCAATAAAACCGCCCTCTCAACCAGAGATACCGGCAGTAGTGCCGGGATTACCGCCTGCAACCCAACCACCACCCTCATCCCCGTCACAAGCTCCGGCTGCTGAGCCGACAAAGGTGATGCCGACTGATCGCGATGTGATCATCCAATTCTGAGTCGGAGCCGAACCAATAGGCATATTGCATGAGAGCCGCGCTCCGTCTTGTCGCTAACGATGCGGAAACGTCGATTGACCTCCCCAAAGGTTCACTAAGTATTGGGAGTGGAGAGGGCGATGACATCAAAATCAAAGGGGGAACCATTAGCGCTGCTGCGGCGCTTTTTAAATGGGATCTTCGAGCCGCTTCCTGGAATCTGCATGTGGGTGAATGCGACGTGGCACTCAACGGACGGATCATGCCAAAGGGTGCTGTCTCGCCTCTTAACGATCAGGACAGTATTGAACTGCCTGGAATTTTTCTGCGCTTCACTAGTGCACCCGATCTGCCCCTCTTCAATAACCAGACCACCACTGAAGTAATTCTGGGTGATCTGCTTGTCCTCGGACGAAAAGTTCCGAACGACACCGGGAATAAGATTTCCAAACTCGAACTTGACCCCGAGGATACGGCTATTTCAAAGACACACGTCAAGATTGAGCGCCAGGATGGTGCATTTTACATATCGGACCAGAGCAAATTCGGAACAGAGCTTAATGGTAAGTCGTTCACACGTGAACGACTGATTTTTGGAGATCGCTTTCGTATTCGCGGATATATCTTTGAATTTACCGGCGACCGCATCCGGCTGCTCGACCAAAACGCTGGGGGGTCCATAAGGGCGCGAGATCTGGTTTTTAAGGTTGGCAATCGGGAAATTCTCAAAGGAGTTTCGCTTGATGTTCGAGGTGGAGAGTTCATTGGCATTCTTGGCGGAAGCGGACAGGGAAAATCCACCCTGCTCAATGCATTGTGCGGTATCAACCCCGCCACTTCCGGTCAGGTCTTCATAAGCGGTATTCCTTTGAGCAACCGTGCGGCAATGAGCTCGGCAGGTATCGGGTATGTTCCGCAGGATGATATTGTGCATAAAGAGCTAACGGTTCGGGAGGCCTTAACCTTCAGCGCCAGGTTGAGGCTTACGCTGTCACGGCCTGAGATTGATGCGCTTGTGGAGCGAACAATTGAACGACTCGGCCTGGCTGAACATGCCGAAAAACGTATCCTCATGCTCTCAGGTGGTCAGCGCAAGCGGGTAAGCATTGGCATCGAACTTTTAGCCAAGCCATCGGTGCTTTTTCTTGACGAACCGAGCAGCGGTTTGGATCCGGCAACAGAGGAATCGCTCATGGCGCTGCTTCAGTCGCTCACGCTGACGAATCTTACCGTCATTTGCACCACACACGTTCTTCAAAAGGCCTACCTCTTTGACCGGATCATTTTCATACAGGGGGGACGGCTTGTATTTGCTGGCACACCGGACGAAGCTCGGCGCCATTTTTTACTGGGCTCTCAAACGGAAACGCGAGATGGCTTACAACGTTCGCCACTTGAGCGCATTTACAGTCTGCTGATTAACACGACTGAAACAGCCGAGAGTTGGGAGAAAAAATTTCTCGAATCGCCGTTCGCAACAGATTTGCTTTCGCCTGAACCACTGCCGACAGGTGAAGTGACCGAACAGTCTGCTCAGCGGGTTAGATCGGCCGGTTTTTTCGGTTCGATGCGCATTTTGCTAGAGCGCCAGTGGCGTATCTTGGTCTCTGATCCCCTCAACGTGCTCTTCCTTTTAGCGCAAGCAGCCGTGATCGGTCTCCTTATCGCATGGGTTAGCGACGACGAGTCTTTACGTCTCTTCCTCACTGTGATTGCAACCATGTGGTTTGGCTGCAGCAACGGCGCACAGCAAATTGTCTCCGAGTTGCCCATATTTCGCCGGGAACGGGTCTGTGGTCTCGGAATGCACCCCTACATACTGGGAAAAACAGCCTTTTTATTGGGATTGACTTCCGCCCAAGCCATCCTGCTTTTTTTCACGGTACAAAGTGCCAGCCATCTTTTTCATGCGCGATCCTTCGATCGCGAGGCGTTTTTTGAAAAACTTCATAAACGTATGAAACCACCGGACAAAGAATTTGACGAGGCGTTAGACGCGAGTTTCGATCCGCTGGCAGATGTGCCCGAGAGCGCTCCGCCACCTGAGTGGAAAGGGCCCGGTTGGCAGAGTTCGCCGCTGGCTTTTATCGCTTGGTTTTTCGATATGGAAAACAACATTCTCCAATCGGGAGATCGGGAAATACTTGACGAAAAAGGAGATCCGATCCGAAAACCGGACGGCAGCAAAGCGGTCATCCCTGGGCAACAGGTGTGGGAGGTGGTTGGTGCTTCGTTGGGTTTGCGTGCGTTGGCTCTTTTGCTGGCCGCCGCTGCCGGTGTGGGACTTGGGCTGGCCATTTCAGCGCTCGTACAAACCCCAACCCAAGCCGTGATGTGGGTGCCACTGCTTCTCATACCTCAGATCCTCTTCGGCGGTTACGTTGTGAAAATAGCCGAAATGAGTGCACCCGTTCGCCTCGTCAGCTCTTTCATGCCAAGTTATCTTGTTCAGAGAGTGATGGACGTTTCAAATATTTACGGGCAGACCACACCATTTCTTACCAATCGTACCAAAATACCTCTCTTTCTTACCTCTGACGGTTCAAAAGAAACCGTGAAGTGGGAGCGCGCCGGTCGCAAATTTTCTCAGGATTACGACAAGCTCTCAGAGTTCAACACCTCGTGGCAAAATCTCCTCATTGAACCGAACAAAGTGGGGCAGCATAAACAGGCCTTTATACAAGGTGGATCGGGTTTTGGGCGAAGTTACCGTGACAGCGTTGATCGTCGTGATGATGTGCGTTACGAAAAAGGGACACTTTTTCGCTTTTTATTGCCTGCTGGTTATTCGGCTGGTGGAGTTTTTGCCTGGCTCTGCCTGAGCTACAGCCTCATATGGTTTGGTCTGGGATCGAGGCAGACCGGAAAATAAACTTTCTCTACGAACCGAATCCACAAACACCCCCGTCCCATGATTCTTTTAATGTAACTGCTCAGGTAGCCGCCCGCCTTTAGGCGGCCACCTGTGAGTGAATGGTGCGGCGCACGCACTCGAAGCGTGGGAGAGAGCCACGAGGTGTTCCACGAGGTGTTGACCGCTGGCACGGAGGGGGTGCCGAGGAACACGCGCTGCAACGCCTCCAAGGCGTTGAGGCCGTTCTTGCGTGCCGTGGAGACGTAGCCGCGGATGCGGCAAAAGTTCACGAGTGCCTCGATGCTGCGAAAGGTGCCGGAGATCTTCTGGCGCAGC
>CALDSX010000073.1 GCA_937924445.1 uncultured Chthoniobacterales bacterium | reverse complement strand
GGGGGGGGTAATCTATTCTTCGGTTACTGATGGTCCCATGGTGGGACTACCTGAGCAGTTACTAAGATCTATCATACTCTCCCTCCTCACGATCGGTTTGTTTCTAATCATCGGTGGGTTGACATGGCTGATTCTCGCTCAGCAGAGGCTGAGCTACTTCCCACGTCGCTATGTGGCAAATCTAGTTAACAGCGTCGAAGCCCAAGGTTTTTCGAGACTAGAGTTTACGGTATCTCAAGGCAGGCAAACATCTTTCCTCCTCCGCCATCGCAGCCGAATCGATTTGCCAGATGTCTTTGTTATCATTTTTTGCGGAAATGCTTCCACAGGTCTCGATTGGTCTTCGTTTGCCATCTCCAGGACAAACCCTGAAGCAGCGATTCTCTTGTTTGATTATCCCGGTTACGGCCTGTGCGAAGGGCGCCCGAGCCCTGCGGCTATCCTCGAAAGCTCCAAAGCCGCGTTGAACGCCGCTGCAATCTCTCTCTTTGTAGAGCCGGACGAACTCGCGGAACGAACCGTGCTGGTTGGCCACTCGCTCGGGGCTGCGATCGCTTTCCAACTCGCCTCGCACACAGGTGTTAAACGTGTCGTTGCGATTGCTCCCTTCACGACAATGATGAAAATGGCCGAGCGAACCGTTTCCAAAGCATTTGCCTGGATCCTCCGGCACCGTTTCGACAATATCACTGCGCTCGAGGTTGTCGCAAAACAACCAAAGCCACCTGCTTTGGTGATTTTACATGGCACGAACGACGAGGTGGTGCCTTTCAAGATGGGTCGTGAACTTGCGGAATACGCCCTTCGTCTCGGTCTTGTAGAAGTTTCCTTTGTGACCGCACCCGGTTGCGGTCACAACGATGTTCTTCATCAAATGGACTCCGAGTTGCGTAAGAGCATCGGGCTCTAGTTTCGCTTCAAAAGGCACGGCCGCTTGCTCTAAAGAGAAACTTACCCGCATCCTGTCGGCTCAGCCTTTTTACATACCGGCCCGACCCATAGGCTGGTTCTTTTTGAACTTCAGACACGCCCATCTTTGGGAAAACGCGTTACCTTGTTTGACGTTAATCGAGACGGAAATTAGTGTTTCATAGGAAGGATGTTTTATCGAGTAGTTTTGCCATTAATCCGTGTATTCCCCTCAGCTTAGGCCCTCGCAGTGCGCGGAGTTTTCGGTGTCAGGAAAAATCCCGTTACTCCGTGCTCGTTCAATTCTTATCAGCCCTCCACACAAACTGTCAGGTGGCGTTTCGCAAAAAGGTGCGATCTGGCTCTGCGAAGCATTCTAAAGATAAGCAGGTTAATGAGAAAACGAAAGAATCTGATGTCGGCTACCGGAGCGATGCAGGTTGGAAGAAGACCGTCGAAGATGCACCCTGTAGCTTCTCTTTTTACAAGGGCCAATTCTTGTCCTTTGTCTGCGAGGCCCAGGAGACGCCAGCAGAGGCCCAGGAGAGGCAAATAACAGCTAATTTGTGGCGTGCCCCATTCGTCTCTTAGCCGCAGACCATCCAATTTGGTTCATCGGGTTTCCCCGACTTCTTGCTTCCCCGCATAAAAATCAGGTTATCTTAAATGGACGATGTCGGTTAAAACACTCGATAAAAAAAATTCAAGAAACCCAAATATTTTGTTGCACCACTGTTTAAAACGACTATTTTGATTTTCCCTTTCATCGAAAAAACCGCATTTCCTCTCTGTTTTTAATGGGCGAGGAATGTGGGGTTTCTTAAGGGCTTGTTCCTACGCAGAGAGAGCAAGGGCCTTTTAAGGTTGGCAAAAGCGATGTGGCGTGAATGCACGATGCAATCGCCCAACGCATCCAACCCACCGAAGGTCACATCAGCATTCTTGGTATGCCATGATCAGAATACTGGTTCTCTGCACTCGCGGCATCCGCTTATTATAAAAGAGGCGATCAAGCTGCACCGCTTTGTAACGGGCAATTTATTATTCCAATCATCACAACTCTATTTAACAGAAATTAATCCGATTCAGAAACCAACCAGAAAAAATCACCGCAAATTACGTTCCTAAAAGTTTAACGCGAAATAACCAGAAACATGCTTCTAAAGCATAACTATCCGTTTTAACCCTCTACAACACTCTCGCCGCGCGTTTCATCATGCCCACCATTAATCAACTCGTCCGTAAAGGGCGTCAAAGAGTTAATTATAAATCAAAATCACCCGCACTTACAAACTGTCCTCAGCGGCGTGGTGTTTGCACTCAGGTGATGACTCGAACGCCTAAAAAACCCAATTCTGCCTTACGCAAAGTAGCTAAAGTGCGCCTTACCAACGGGCAGGAAGTTATTGCCTACATACCGGGCGAAGGGCACAATCTTCAAGAGCACTCTATTGTTCTTGTGCGTGGCGGGCGTGTTAAAGATCTTCCAGGTGTTCGTTACCATATCGTGCGCGGTACTCTCGACAGTTTGGGAGTAGATGGTCGTAGGCGCGGTCGCTCGAAGTACGGTGCCAAGCGACCAAAACCGGGTCAAGAGGCAGGAAAAGGTGGGGTCAAAAAGAAGAAATAGCTCATCGCTGCCGGATCACCCGGCGCGGCGCTCCCTCCGAGGTCGCCGCTCTGATCTTTGAAAAACAGTAACTAGCCAGTTAAGTTAAATATCTCAATCGACCCAATTAAAAGAATTCGCTCAACCAAACACTTTTCCTCTCAATTTCCTCAAATCCTTATTTTAACAAAACAATTCTTTGCGATATGTCACGAAGAAACCGAGCCATCAAACGCGATCGTCGCCCTGATTCCCTCTACGGAAGTCCGGTTGTTGAGCGCCTAATTAGCACCATCATGAAGCGGGGAAAACGCTCAGTAGCAGAACGGATTGTTTACGGTGCTATCGAAAAGGTCAATGAAAATAAGGAGACGATTGACCCGCTTGACACGCTCAATAAAGCCCTGGACAACGTCAAGCCTCGTCTTGAAGTCAAAAGTCGCCGTGTTGGAGGTGCAACGTATCAGGTGCCAATCGAAGTCGCGCCTGAGCGACAGCTCGCTTTGGCTATGCGTTGGATCGTTGGGCTGGCTGCCAAGCGCAGAGGTCAAATGGTAGAGAGCCTTGCAGCGGAAATCAGAGAAGCTGCCGCCGGGCAGGGTGGTGCTATCAAGAAACGAGATGACGTCCACAAAATGGCTCAAGCAAACCGTGCATTCGCCCACCTTCGGTGGTAACGACCACCCTCCCTTTTCTCTAATAAAACCAAATTCATCCCTTAAACCTCCTTCGGATTATGGCCACTGCAGCTCCTGTTACAACAGGCAATCAAAACCCCAATTCGCCTAATCGCGCGTTTCCACTCGAAAAAACGCGAAATATCGGTATTTGCGCTCATATCGACGCGGGAAAGACGACTTTAACCGAGAGGATTCTTTTTTACACAGGCATGATCCACAAGATGGGGGAGGTGCATGAGGGAACAACCGTTACAGATTGGATGGAACAGGAGCGTGAGCGTGGTATCACCATCACCTCCGCTGCCACAACATGCACGTGGATTCAAAAAGCAGATCCGGGGGTGTTTAAAAGTTATGAGGGAATTAAACAGCGAATCAATATTATCGACACCCCGGGCCATGTTGATTTCACCGCTGAAGTAGAGCGTTCCCTCCGTGTCCTTGACGGTGCAATTGCGGTTTTTTGTGGGGTGGCCGGTGTCCAGCCCCAGTCTGAAACCGTTTGGCGGCAGGCCAATAAATATCATGTGCCGCGCATTGCTTTCGTAAACAAGATGGATCGAGTTGGCGCCAATTTTGAGAATGCCGTCAATGAGATGCGTACAAAGCTCGGCGCTAACGCATGGCCGATTCTCGTGCCGATTGGTGCAGAAGATCAACTAAAAGGGCAGATTGATCTCGTTAACCAAAAAGCAATTATTTATTCTGACGACGATCAATTCGGTTCCACTTACGGCGTAGAGGAAATTCCCGTTGCACTCAAATCATCGGCCGAGAAGGCGCGTGAAGACCTTATCCAAGCTCTGGTTGATCTCGATGATGAGCTTGGCATGATGTACCTTGAGGAAAAACCTATCACCGTTAAGGATATCAAAGCTGCCATTCGGCGTCAGACAATCGCCAACGCTTTCGTTCCTGTTGTTGGGGGGTCCGCATTCAAAAATAAAGGTGTCCAATTTCTCGTTGACGCGGTTGTGGATTATCTCCCGAGCCCGCTCGACATCCCACCTGCCAAAGGTCAAGATCCTGATAACCCAGACGCAACAATCGAGGCGCCTACTGACGATAACGGGAATTTTTGTTCGCTGGCTTTTAAACTTTGGAGCGATCCGTTTGTCGGTAAACTCGTTTTCTTCCGAGTTTATTCCGGTAAGCTTTCAAAGGGTGATACCGTTTACAACCCACGCACCCGTAAACGCGAACGTATCAGTCGCATCATTCAGATTCAGGCGGACAAACGGGAAGATATTGAAACCTGTTATTCGGGCGATATCGCCGCGATCGTCGGTATTAAAAACATCACCACCGGGGACACTCTTTGCGATGAGAATCACGCAATACTCCTAGAGCCGCCTTCCTTCCCCGATCCCGTCATTTCCATGGCGATCGAGCCAAAAACCAAGCTCGACCAAGAAAAAATGGCCAATGCACTCCAGCGGCTGGCTGAAGAAGATCCGACCTTTCGTGTCTACACCCACGAAGAAACAGGGCAAACAATCATTGCCGGAATGGGAGAACTGCATCTCGAAATTATTCGCGACCGAATGATGCGGGAGTTCAAGGTTGAAGCAAATGCCGGCAAACCTCAAATCGCCTATAAAGAGACGATCTTGGCACCTGCAGACGGTGAAGGCAAGCTTATCAAGCAGTCAGGTGGGCGCGGTCAATATGGACACGTCATCCTAAAGGTTGAACCAAGCGAACGTGGTAAAGGTCTTACGTACGAAAGCAAAGTGGTTGGGGGTACGATTCCTAAAGAGTATATTCCCGCCTGTTTCAAAGGAGTTGAGGAAGCCGTATTAAATGGCGTCGTTGGGGGGTATCCGGTTATTGATCTTCACGTTCAAATCCTGGATGGTTCATACCACGATGTGGACTCGAACGAAATGGCCTTCAAGCTCGCAGCTATCTTTGCGATGAAGGATGCTCTGAAAAAAGCTAAACCTATCTTACTGGAGCCCATCATGAAGGTCGAGGTTATTACTCCCGAAGAATATCAAGGCGATATAATGGGTGACCTCAATCGTCGTCGAGCCAAAATCATGGGGATAGAAACCAAATCCATATCAGCAAGTATTAACGCCGAAGTTCCTCTTGCTGAAATGTTTGGCTACGCAACGACAATTCGTTCGCTTTCCAAGGGTCGAGCCGCTTATTCCATGGAACCTTCACACTTCGAACAGGTTCCCTCGCAGGTGCTTGCCGCTGTGTTAGACCAGAAAAGTGGCAACTGAACTTATAGTTTAACAACGTTTGAGTTAAAAGAGACACTATTCCAATGACAACAGGACAACGCATCCGAATTCGTCTTAAAGGTTTCGATTATCGCACGATAGACCAATCGGCGAGCGAAATTGTGGAGACAGCAAAACGAACTGGGGCACGCGTCGCCGGGCCGATACCGCTTCCCACCCATATCGAGCGATTCACTGTAAACCGTTCACCTCACGTGGACAAAAAGTCCATGGACCAGTTTGAGATTCGCACGCACAAGCGAATGCTTGATATCATCGAACCGACATCTCGCACAGTTGACGAGTTAAGAAAGCTTAATCTCCCGGCCGGTGTAGATATTACCATTAAAATCTGAAAGGCAATTCGCGATGAAAATAGGTGTTTTAGGAAAAAAACTTGGCATGACGCGAGTTTATGACGAAAAAGGTGTGGCAACGCCAGTCACAGTCATAGACGCTTCGGGCAATGTCATTCTCCAACGCAAGACCACCGGCAAAGAAGGATATGAAGCGGTTCAGGTTGCCTATGGCGATCAAAAGGAACACCGACTCTCTAAAGCTTTGCTAGGGCATTTCAAAAACGCCAGTGCCCCTGCGAAGCGTTTTATTCGGGAGTTCCGTATTGATCCCGATGAAGACCTCAGTGGCGGGGCCACGATAGAACGTTTCGTTGTCGGACAGTATGTTGATATTATCGGTCAATCCAAAGGCAAAGGATTTCAAGGCGTTATGCGTAAACACAACTTTCACGGCCAACCCGCTGCCCACGGTTCCAAAATGCATCGGCGAACCGGTGCCATTGGCAATCGCTCAACCCCCGGTCGTGTTTGGAAGAATATGGGAATGCCCGGTCATATGGGGAATGAGCGTGTTACAGTGCAAAACCTTCAAGTTGTTCAAGTGCGTCCTGACGATGGTGTGATTCTCGTCAAAGGAGCAATTCCCGGAGCGCGGGGGACGTTTGTGGTCGTGCGCCCCTCAAAGAAAAAGAAAATCAAAACCGAAACCAAGTAAACTATGAGCGCTAAACCATTATCACTCGAAGCAGCCGAGAAAGCGGGCTTGAAGCTTGTTGAAACCGGAAAAGGTGCTCATGCCGTTCATCTCGCTGTCGTTGCGATGCAGGCCAACCGACGCACTGGTTCCGCCTCTACAAAGACCAGGGGGGAAGTGGCATTTTCTGGTAAAAAGCCATGGCGTCAGAAAGGCACAGGACGCGCCCGGGCTGGTTCTGCTGGTTCCCCGGTTTGGGTTGGCGGTGGCGTTGTTTTTGGACCTCGTCCGCGCGATTATTCTAAAAAAGTTTCCAAACAAGTCCGCCGCCTTGCCTTCCGAAAGGCGTTAAGTGAGCGAGTCGGAAACGGGGATGTGCTCATCGTGGACAACCCGGTTTTCGACCAACCAAAAACAAAATCTTTCGTTACCTGGCTCGCAGACAACGTTCAGGCTCGGAAGGTATTGGTCATCGCGAAAACTTTCGAAGCAAATACATTTCTTGCAGCACGAAATGTGAAAAATGCCCAGCTCGTAACTGCTGACTCTGTGAATACCGAACAGCTGTTAAATTACCAAAAAATACTTGTGACACCGGAAGGTCTCGAAGAACTCGTCAAGAGGACAAATCTTTGACCATCGCTGTGTTCGAAATCTTCCTGAACTGAAAATCCGACATTATGAGAGACGACGCACACGTTCTTCAGACCGTTCATCTAACCGAGAAAGCAACCAGCCTTTCCGCTGTGAACAAATATGTCTTTCGCGTAGATCCATCGGCTACCAAGCCTCAAATCAAACGCGCTGTTGAAAGATTACTGGGCAAAAAGGTTATTGACGTGAACACATGCAACTATGAGGGGAAAAAAAAGCGAGAACGTCGCGCTGATTTTGGCCGCAGGCCACATTGGAAGAAAGCGATCGTGACCCTCAAAGAGGGCGAAAAGATTGACATTGTCTGATCTTTATTTTTGAGACTTTGAACGAAGTGCAAAACCTAACCATACGCTTACATGGCTCTTAAAACTTTCAGACCACTCACCCCTTCGATGCGGTTCAAAGTCCTCCCGGCCTTTGACGAAATCACAAAGCAAAAGCCGGAGAAAAAGCTTGTCGAACCGCTGAAGCGCACTGGCGGGCGCAATAATCGTGGCCGACTCACCTCCCGACATATCGGCGGAGGACATAAACGCAAGTATAGAATCATAGACTTCAAACGTCATCGCTTTGGCGAACCTGCGACTGTTGAAGCCATTGAATACGATCCTAACCGTAGCGCCCGAATTGCACTGATTAAGTATGCCGACGGGACCAAATCATACATTCTGGCCCCAAATGGCCTCTCTGTCGGAGCTCAGGTCATGTCTGGTCCGGAGGCTCCGCCGATCATGGGAAATGCCCTTCCGCTCAGCGCGATTCCACTCGGAACTAGCATTCACAATATCGAAATCGTTCCCGGGCGCGGAGCTCAAATTGCTCGGTCTGCCGGTCAGCAAGCCATTTTAAACAACCGCGAAGGTGGCTATGCCCTTGTGCGCCTTCCATCCGGTGAAATCAGGCGGATTCATGAAAATTGTCTCGCCACAATTGGGCAGGTAGGGAACGTGGATCATATGAACGTCTCGAGTGGCAAAGCGGGTAGGAGCCGCTGGCTCGGAAGGCGACCTCATGTTCGTGGGATGGTCATGAACCCAGTGGACCACCCGATGGGTGGGGGGCAAGGTAAAAGCAAGGGTGGTGGAGGGCGTCATCATCCCATGAGTCCTTGGGGTCAGTATTCCAAAGGTTACAAGACCCGGAAAAAATATAAACAAAGCGATCGGTTCATCGTCAGTCGGCGCAAGGTCAAAAAGTAAGAACAGCCTCAACTTTCACCTTATACACTCATAAGCCTGGAATTCTTATAAACACGCAAAACATATGGGACGTTCGTTGAAAAAAGGACCATTCGTTGAGCTTCACCTTCTCGAAAAAATAGACAAGATGAATGAAGCCGGGATCAGAAAACCAATAAAAACATGGTCTCGTCGCTCAATGATCACACCTGACTTTGTAGGGCATACCTTCCTCGTTCACAACGGTAAAGTATTCACTTCTGTATTTGTAACAGAAAACATGGTCGGTCACAAATTGGGCGAATTTTCCCCCACGCGCACCTTCAAAAAGCACGGTGCCCACACTGCCAAGGTCACCAAGTAAAAGATCGCTCCAACTTCGGTTCTCATTCAACAACATCCAATCTCCTATGCGTTCATTCGTCACATCTCCATTCATGGCGTCGTCCGCGTTTTTTGCGGTGCTTCTCGCCTGCTTTGGGGTTTGCTGCAACTCGGGGGCGTGGGGCGTTGAGGGTGCTGTGGAAGTAGAAGCTCCCGAAGATGGCGAATCAAACCAATTCCCAGCGGTCACGGACACTTTAAGCCATCGAGAAGCGCTCTTAATCAAAAGAATTGCAACCTTTGAGGAGACAATAGCCACCCTTTCAAACAGTTTAGCAGTTGCTAACTCGGAAGCGGAACTCTTTCGGCGACAATATACAGAACTTCGGTTACGTGTTGAAGCCCTTGGTTTGGAGGCCTTTGGAAATGACAGAGCTAAGCTGGAGCAACGTCTTCTTCAGGCGGTGAACGACCTGAGGATTGAGCGCGAGCGGGCAGACCAATTAGAATCTCGTCTTATTGCCACCTGTGAGGCAATCTTGACATACATGGCCAGTTCAGAGGGAATAGATCCCGCTCTTAGGCTGGCCGTTGAGGAACAACTGCGTTTGAACGCGGCAATGGTCACAGAGTTTGAACCCAACCCGGGCGCTGCGGCTGCCATGCAGGGTTCACTTACTGATTCGCGCGTTCTCAGCATCAAAAAAGAGTGGTCATTGTTGGTCGGAAACATCGGAGCCCGCCAGGGCGTTAAGGTTGGCATGCCTTTCGAGGTTCGCCGCGAAGGACGTCTGCTCGGTAATGTTCTCGTCGTTGACGTGCGTGACCGCATTTTTGGGGGAGTTGTCCAAACTGCGGAAGCATTAGAGCAAATTCGCGTTGGAGACTACTTGCGCGTCGCTGCCCGTTAAACTTTTAAAAACCAATTAGCTAAAAATTATGCAAGTTAAATCAATCCTTAAGTTTGCACGAATTTCCGCTTTTAAAGCGCGCGAGGTGGCCCGAGAGATCCAAGGTAAACCGGTCGCTGATGCACTTGATCTATGCCGGTTCACACCAAAAAAAGCGGCGCGGTTGCTTGAAAAGACTCTTAAGAGTGCAATCGCCAACGCAGAGAATAACAACAATCTCCGCGCAGCCAATCTTATTGTTCAAGAGGCTGTCGTTGGCGAGGGCCCCACAATCAAGCGCTATTCTTCGCGGGCAAGGGGCAGCGGAACGATGATCCGCAAGCGAACCAGCCATATTCGTATTGTGCTCACCGACGAAGTGCCCGCCAAGGAAGAGCATCAGCAATCGAAGATGCCATCTAAGATCGCAGATTCAAATAATGTAAAATTGGACCAAGAGGCAGGAGAAATTAAAGGAGAATAAATTTATGGGACAGAAAATTAATCCGATCGGATACAGACTTGTAGTCAACAAAGACTGGCGTTCACGCTGGTATGCCTCACCCAAAGACTTTGCGGATTTTCTCAACTGCGATGTGGAAATTCGTAATTATTTGAAGCAGAAACTGGCAAGTGCGGCGGTGTCGCGTATTACTATTGAACGAGCCTGGAACAGTCTTCGCGTAACGATCTTTACCGCACGCCCAGGGGTTGTCATAGGGCGACAGGGTAAAGAAATAGAAAAGATGACCGATGATATCTCCCGCATGTCTGGCGGACGTCAGGTGAAGATAGATATTCAGGAGATCAAAAGTCCCGAACTTGATGCCCAACTCGTTGCAGAAAATGTCGCGATGCAGCTCGAACGACGGGTCTCATTTCGGCGGGCCATGAAAAAAGCGGTTCAGACAACAATGAGTCTTGGCGCACGCGGAATTAAGATACGCTGTTCTGGTCGCCTCGGCGGCGCAGAAATCTCCAGGGCTGAATGGTATCGCGAGGGTACCATTCCGTTGCAGACTCTTCGCACCCCCATTGACTACGGTTTTGCCGAGGCTAACACGGTTTACGGCAAAATCGGGATTAAATGTTGGATTTGCAAGCAGGAGGAGGCTGATAAAAACCAATCTTCTCCTGCTCGGCCATCAGGTGCCACGCCTGCCGTATCCGCGCCTTCGGAAACCTCAATTCAAACCTAAGCGAATAACGATTGCGCTACAGAATCAAACAACCATAGGAGTTATCACCCATGCCTTTGATGCCTAAAAGAGTGAAGTATCGCAAGACCCAGCGGGGTAGCCGTGCGGGAAATGCGACGCGCAACCTTAAAATCGATTTTGGGGAGTTCGGTCTTCAGACGCTCGACAGGGCGTGGATTACCAACACGCAAATAGAGGCTGCCCGTGTTGCTATCAATAGGAATATGAAGCGCAAAGGCAAGCTTTGGATCCGAATCTTTCCAGACAAATCGGTAACAGCCCGCCCGCCAGAGACCCGAATGGGCAAAGGTAAGGGTGCACCAGAATACTGGGTCGCGACAGTCCGGCCCGGGAATATACTCTTCGAAGTGGATGGTGTGTCCGAGACGGTCGCACGCGAATCGCTCAGGCTGGCCGCAAACAAGCTTCCCGTTCGTACAAAATTCATCACACGCCATCGCGCCTTGGTCTGAAAATCTTAAAAGTTATTTTCTATTGAAATACTCCAGCAATTTGACTTATGAAGCTCTCAGAAATACGTGAGTTATCTATCAATGAACTATTAAAGCGCCGTCGTGAGTTGCGCGAGGAGACATTTAATCTGCGGCTTCAGCAAAAAGCGGGACAGATTGAAAACACCGCCCGTTTCCGTCAGATAAGGCGTGAAGTAGCCCGGATCGAAACCGTGATCAAAGAGAAAAAAAACAAGGCCGCTACAACTGCGCCGGTGTCCGCCTAACTTCAATTACTTAGAGATCAATCACCGCTCACCCTACGATTTTTATGACAGACCTATCCACAGTTATGCGCAACACGAAATCTGGACCAGCCCGCAAAAGTAGAGTGGGTGTTGTTGTCTCCAGCAAAATGGACAAAACAATTGTCGTCTCTACAGTTACTCGTGTTCCTCATCCAAGATTTGGTAAAATAATCAAGGTTACGAAAAAATTCTACGCACACGACGAGGAGCGTAAAGCTCGGGAGGGTGATAAAGTGCGCATTATTGAAACCCGTCCCCTTAGCAAGTTGAAAAGATGGCGTCTCGCCGAGGTCCTCTCCCACTGACGTGACCATTGCCAGAGCATCTTACCGGAGATAGACAAAATGATTCAGATTCGATCCAGATTAGCAGTAGCCGACAATACCGGAGCACGGATGGCGACAATGATCGGTGTTATCGGAAAGAAAACACTCGAAGCAAGTGTTGGTGACGTAATTACGGCCAACGTTAAAGAAGCTGCTCCAAACGGCACCGTTAAAAAAGGTGATGTTGTGCGTGCCGTTGTCGTGCGCACACGTCAACCAATTCGACGACCCGACGGTTCGCTTTTGCGTTTCGATTCGAATGCGATTGTCATTATTGACAAAGATTTGAATCCACGCGGATCACGTATTTTTGGCCCAGTAGCACGTGAACTTCGCGAGAAAAACTTCATGAAAATTATTTCCCTTGCTCCGGAGGTTCTATGAGCAGAATAAAAACACACGTTAACAAAGGCGATCTCGTGGAGGTCATTTCGGGTAACCACAAAGGCGCTCAAGGCAAAATCCTTCAGGTGATAACCGGAAAAAACCAGGTGCTGATTGAGGGGGTGCGCATGATAAAGAAAACTGTGAGAAAATCTCAGGACTACCCCGAAGGCAAGATTCTAGAGAGAGAGGGTCCAATCCATATCTCTAATGTTAAACTTATTGAGGAACGCACCGTTGAGGATAAAAAAGCGGGCACCCGTCGAACGAAGAAAGAAAAGGTATCAAGCGAAAGCTGAGACCACATGGCACTTCTTGAGTTTTAAGACAACAGACTCCAATGAAATCAGAGTTCTATAAACTTTACGTTGATCATGTTGCTCCTACTCTTAAACAGAAGCACGGTTACAAAAACGTAAATGAAATTCCAAAGATAGAAAAAATTGTGATCAATGTCAGCGTGGCCTCGGCTCCGGATGTTAAGGCGGCGCTTGAGGCAGCTGTTGATGATCTCCAGCGAATAACCGGCCAAAAACCAGTTCAAACTCTTGCTAAAAAGAGCGTTTCCAATTTTAAACTCAGAAAAGGTCAGCAAATCGGTGCGAAGGTTACTCTGCGGGGTGATCGGATGTATGAGTTTCTTGAACGTCTTGTCGTTGCGGCTCTGCCGCGTATTCGCGATTTTCGTGGGATTTCACCGAAGGCTTTCGACGGAAACGGGAATTATACCCTCGGCGTCAAAGAACAATCGATTTTTCCTGAAATTGAACTTGATAAAATTAAGCGCTTGACCGGTTTTGACATAACTTTTGTCACTACTGCGCGAACAGACGCCGAAGCGAAGAGCTTACTCTCAGAGCTCGGTATGCCATTCAGCGATAAAAAGAAAACCACCTCCGCTCCAACGAACGTTTAAATTCTACGTTAACTCACAAAAAATCTATAGACTATGAGTGTTGTCTCCGATCCGATCTCTGACTTTCTGACGCGCCTGCGTAACGCGGTTAAGGCGCGGAAAAGCGAACTCCGCGTACCGTACTCGAAAATTAAGCGTGACATGGCCGAAATTCTCTTGAAAGAAGGCTATATTTCCAATGTCGCAGTGGAGAAGAATATTCCTAGAAAAGGTCAGTCTCCCCAATTGGAAATCAGAATCACCACTCGATTCTTAGAGAAGACTCCGGCCATTGCTGGCCTTAAAAGAGTCAGTCGACCTGGCTTACGTCGATACGTGCGGGTGGATGAAATTCCACGGGTCCTTGGAGGGATGGGGATTTGCATCCTCTCGACGCCTAAGGGCATACTCACCGGGCAGCAAGCCAAACGCCAAAAAGTTGGCGGCGAATTGCTCGCCATGATCTGGTAACGGGGGTAACCTGGTCGAATTTCACCGAAACAGCTAAAAATTTCGAAAGGAGGTTCTTCGTTATGTCACGAATCGGAAACAAAAACATTCTTCTCCCCGCCAAGGTAAAATGCAATATTTCCCCTTCGGGTGAGGTCGAAGTTGAGGGGCCAAAAGGGCGGTTGTCCTGGCGTCTTCCGTCTGGAGTTGCGGCTCAAATAGACGAAAATAACATTAAAATCACCCGTTCCGGAGATGATCGCACAACCAAAGCGTTGCAAGGTTTGAGCCGTGCCCTCATCAACAACATGGTCACCGGCGTTAGTTCGGGATTTACGCGTAACCTCGAAATTCAGGGGGTAGGTTTTCGTGCACAAATTCAAGGTGATAAGTTGAATCTTAGTCTCGGCTTTTCTCACCCGATTTTGTTTCAAATACCCGAGGGGATAAAAGTTACGGTGACGGAAAACACCAAAATTGCTATTGAAGGAATTGACAAACAACTTGTTGGTCAGGTTGCCGCAGACATCCGCGCCTTTTATCCGCCTGAGCCTTACAAGGGGAAAGGCGTCCGCTACTCCGACGAGCAGGTTCGCCGTAAGGAGGGCAAGAAGCAAGCTTGATTTGGTGCCCTTCCAAGCTTACGTAATAGTCACCTATTAATGATAGTAACTCTATATGCCACAGTTTAACCGCCAACATACTCGCCAACGCCTACATTTGCGTCTTCGCAAGAAGGTGTCTGGGACGCCGGAGCGCCCGAGGCTATCGGTCTGCTTCTCCGGACGTCATATCCAGAGCCAAGTAATTGATGATCTTTCCGGCAAAACTCTAGTCGCCGCCTCCACTCTTGAAGTCGGGGTTAGGGGCCCGTCTGCCCGCGCAAATGTTGCCACGGCGGAGATTATAGGGAAGCTGCTCGCCGAGAGGTTGCTTGCCAAAAACATTAATCAAGTAGTCTTTGACCGCGGGGGGTTTAAATATCACGGCAAAGTGAAAGCTCTCGCAGATGCCGCCCGTGCTGCTGGTCTCCAATTCTAAACCGTCACAGTCCCAAATCATGCCATCTACCAAAGAGAGAACATCCCGTGGGCGAAGCTCGCGTGACTTCCGCAATTCTAACCGCATTCATGACTCCACAGAAACGGAGGGACCTCAGATATCCGAGAAGGTCGTTTTCATAAATCGCTGTGCAAAGGTTGTTAAAGGCGGACGCCGTTTCAGCTTCAGTGCACTCGTCGTCAGTGGTGACCAGAACGGTCGAGTCGGTTGCGGCTTCGGCAAGGCAAACGAGGTTTCGGAGGCGATTCGAAAGGCCACCGATGCCTCGCGGAAATCGATGAAACCAGTGGTTCTCTCGCAAAACACAATCCCGCATGAAACAGTAAGCGAATTCGGTGGGGCACGAATTCTACTGCGCCCTGCGTCGCCCGGAACAGGGATTATTGCAGGCGGAGGAGTTCGTGCCGTCATGGAAGCGGCAGGGGTGCGCGACGTGCTTGCAAAATCGTTGGGCTCGGCAAACCACGCCAACGTTGTCAAGGCAACCCTACAGGCTCTTTATTCTCTGCGTGGTCGGGATGTGATTTACAAAGTGCGCGGCCTCCCAATCTCTTCTAATTTTATGACCTCGGAAAACGGGAATGAGACTCCCTCGGCAGTTTGATTTTGGCTTGTTGGCCTCTGCTTTTTTTTGATGTTACATCCAACCACATTTAAGAAATAAAATGCGACTCCATCAACTTAAGCCAGCCGCCGGTTCGAGGCGGCGAAAAAAACGCGTTGGCTGCGGAGAAAGCTCCGGCCACGGTAAGACTTCAGGTCGAGGGCACAAAGGGCAGAAAGCCCGATCCGGCGGATCGCTTCGGCCAGGTTTTGAGGGAGGTCAAATGCCTCTCTTCCGACGCCTTCCGAAACGCGGGTTCAGTAATGAAGCTTTTCGCTTGAAATATGCAGAGGTGAATCTCGACGCCCTCGAGGTGTTTGAAAGTGGTGCTTTGGTTAACGAAGCTTCTCTTCGCGATAAGCTGCTTGTCAAGGGAAGGTATGATGCCATCAAAATCCTCGGCCGTGGCGAAGTGAACAAACCTCTCACAGTTGAAGTAGACGCCATCAGCGCTGCGGCACGTGAGAAAATAGAAAAGGCTGGTGGGACTGTTCGCAACAAAATGCCCAGCGCGACATCAAAAAACGAGTCGGTTACCTCTTGATGCTAAAAACCAAAGACGTTGCACCCTCCAAGGCGAAACTTCAACTCTTGGGTATTAGTGACGTAAACTGGCTGGGCGGTTTACGCGCTACGAGCACAGTGTCAATTTCAAACAGTTCCTTCGTCCTCGTTTTCAAAACATGATGTCCGCTTTTACCAACGTCTTCAAGATCCCCGAGTTAAGGGTGCGCATTCTTTTCACATTGGCGATGATCGTTGTTGCTCGGATTGGTGCTGTTATCCCATTGCCGGGCGTAAATGCCGATCTGCTTAATGCCTACTTCACCAGTCGGGCACAGGAAGCGCAGGGAGCAAATGTGCTAACACTTCTTAATCTCTTCTCTGGCGGTGCCCTCGAGCACTGCGCGATTTTCTCTCTCGGCATCATGCCTTATATCAGCGCTTCGATCATTTTACAGATGCTGACAGCAGTTATACCACGTCTTAGCAAGCTGTCGAGAGAAGACGGAGGACGGCAGAAAATCATGCAATATACCCGATACCTCACCATCGGGCTTTGTATTTTTCAAGGCTACTTCTTTGCGCTAACGTTACAGTATCCAGAGTCCAACCAGTTTCTGCCAAAAATCATGGACACCATCAGCCGGACTGGTGTGGATTTGGTTTCCGACAAGGGTTTAGGTTTTCGGCTCCTCACAGTTATTGTTCTAACCGGAGGCACGATGTTGCTCATGTGGATTGGTGACCAAATCACGGACCGTGGCATCGGTAATGGCACCTCTTTAATTATAACCATCGGCATTGTTGCGGCGCTCCCTGGGGCTCTGATCCAGGGGTGGAACACCTTTGTTGGTAAAGGTGGAGACCGTCTTATGCCTATTCTATTGGTGGTGATGATTGCGTTTCTTCTGATCGTAGTTGCCGCAACGATCGCCATTACGCAGGCCCAGCGGAAAGTGAGTGTCCAATATGCTAAACGTGTTGTGGGCAGAAAAGTCTATGGAGGCCAGACGCAATATATGCCGCTTAAGGTAAATTATGCCGGTGTGATGCCCATTATTTTTGCCCAGGCTCTTTTGCTCTTTCCCGCGACGATTATTCATCTTGCTTTACCTCAGTCCAAAGCGGCCAATGAATTTGCGGCTTTTCTAACAGTCGGCTGGTTTCACTATTTCTTTGTTGCCGCAATGATCTTCTTTTTCAGTTATTTTTGGGTCGCAATGCAGTTTCAGCCTAACCAGATCGCGGACGATCTTAAAAAATATGGGGGCTACATCCCAGGAGTACGTCCAGGTAAACCGACAGCCGACTTTCTCGATCACACAATGAGTAGGCTGACCTTTGCCGGCGCTGTATTTTTATCCCTTATTGCAGTGATCCCTCAGCTCATGCAGGAGCGTATGAACGTTCCGCACATGACAGCCAGTTTTTTTGGTGGTACTAGCCTTTTGATCATTGTGGGTGTTGTTCTTGACACAATGCGTCAGGTTGAAACTCATTTAATTCAGCGACATTATGATGGGTTTCTTCGCAAAGGGAAAATACGGGGGCGCTTTGATCGCGGGCCAGTAAATAAAGGCCAGGCAGTCAGTGACCGAACTCTGATGACGATTTGGGTCATCATTTCGGTGTTGGTTCTGATCGGTGTGACTGCTTTTTTTGCCAACTTCCGGTGAGAGCGTGAAGCAGCGGATCGTGCTAATAGGCCCCCCGGCGTGCGGTAAAGGGACTTTTGCCCGAATGATCGAGTCGACCTTCGGATTTCCTTCCACGAGCACAGGCGCGATTTTAAGGCGTGAAAAGGAGTCCGGAAGTGAACTTGGTCTTCGGCTGCACGAGCTTACAAGCAAGGGTCAGTTTGCTCCTGACGACATCGTTATTGCACTTGCGTTGAATTGGCTCGATGCATTAGCTTCTCCTGGCGATGCCTTTGTGTTTGACGGATTCCCACGCACTCTCAATCAAGCCGAGGCTCTGGATAAAATACTCGAGTCGCGAAGGCTGCCATTGCAGCTTGCGTTGCATTTGGAACTAAGTCGTGATGAGATCGAGCGACGCGTGACCAACAGAAGAGTCTGCTCTGTCTGCCGCTACAGCGCAAATATCGGCTGGGACATAAGGTCGGAAGATGAGCCCTGCCCAAAGTGCGGGGGCAAGCTGGAGCACCGGGCCGATGACTCCCTGGCTGTGTTGGAACGCAGGCTCGAAATTTACAAGAATATTACGGAACCGCTCCTTTCTTTCTATGACAAGCGAGGTTTGCTTGCGTCTGTGGATGTCTCTATCCCCAAGCCAAAAGCGATGAGTCAGATCGCCGACATCATCAGGCCACCACATCTTGCAATGTTTGACAGATGAAAATCCCGCTTAAAAAAGGCGTAGAGCTTGAACGTATGCGGGTTGCCTGCCGCACTGCGAGTCTTATTTTGGATAAGTTGTCGGAAGCTGTCGCTCCCGGGGTGCCTACCAAAGAAATTGATAATCTAGCGGCCAAGCTCATAGCAGATGCCGGCTGCAAGAGTGCTTTTTTGAATTACAAAGAATTTCCCGGGCACATATGCATTTCCATCAACGAAGAAGTTGTTCATGGAATTGGTGGGGAACGAAAAATTCAATATGGGGATCTCGTTAAGATCGATGTTGGGGTTGTTAAAGACGGTTGGGTTGGGGATACTGCTTCTACCATACCAGTTGGGCTTATCACTCCCGAAGCACAGCAACTCCTCGACGCTACCGAGGGAGCCTTGGAAAAAGCTGTTTCAGTCGTTCGTGACGGTGTCCGGCTTGGGGACGTCTGCAACGCCATCGAAATGTTTGTTCTCGCCCGTGGATACAGTGTCGTGCGTGAATTTGTCGGGCATGGTGTGGGGCGAAAGCTACACGAAGAGCCGCAAATTCCCAATTTTGGACGCCGCGGAACAGGTCCACGACTACGCGCTGGTATGACGCTGGCAATTGAGCCCATGGTTAACGCCGGAGGTTCCGACGTGCGTCTTTTGCCAGACAAGTGGACTGTCGTCACCGCCGATCGTAGCCTCTCAGCTCACTTTGAGCATACGATCCTAGTCACAAACAACGAACCTGAAATCCTCACATGGCGCGAAAAGACGCGATTGAAGTAGAAGGGCTTGTTGTCGAGCTGCTACCCAACACAATGTTTCGTGTTGAGCTTGAGAACGGCCACCGAGTGCTCGCTCACATCTCTGGAAAAATGCGTTTAAATTTTATAAGAATCTTGCCAGGCGATAAAGTTATGCTAGAATTATCTCCCTACGATTTGACCAAAGGAAGAATCACGTTCAGAAAACGCTAGTGATGAGAGTGATTTTCCGGGGCGAAGACCGATGTTGATACCGACACTGGTTTGGTGTGGGAACCCTGCTCAAACATTGCTGCGCCACTCTCTACTCGGTTTCTCCAAGTAAACCGAGTCATTTCTTTGCCAAATCGTAACCATATCCTTCAACAACACTTCTTTTTCAATAGTCCGACAGGATCAAGCATAGAAAAGTAAAAATGAAAGTCCGTCCATCCGTCAAGCGTCTTTGCGAATCTTGCCGCATCATACGCCGAAACAACATCGTTCGGGTAATCTGCAAAAACCCTCGTCACAAACAACGCCAGGGCTAGTCACTTGCGCCCAAATACTATTTTAACCAACAATTTTTACCGCTAACCAAATTCTTCCTTATGCCTAGACTTCTTGGAGTTGACATTCCCAGCGACAAACGAATTGAAGCGTCTCTCCCATATATTTATGGCATTGGCCCGAAAACAGCCAAACAGATTCTCGAACACGCTTCTATCGATCCTAATATCAGGGCGAAGGATCTGTCACAAGATCAACTTAGTGCGATCATCCAGGCAATTTCTGATCTGAAAATTGTCATCGAAGGTGATCTGCGTCGAGAAATCCAATCCAACCTCAAGCGGCTACAGTCCATTAATTGTTACCGCGGTATTCGTCATCGGCGCGGTCTGCCCGTAAGAGGTCAACGCACGTCCACCAATGCACGCACACGGAAAGGGCCACGCAAGACTGTAGGAGTTCAGCGCGCTAAAAAGTAACCTGAGAATTTTTAAACGAACACACCCATGTCCGAAGAGACCAAGACCGACGAATCACAAGCCGCCAAATCATCTCCCTCTGCGCAGCCGATTAGTGAGACAACATCAGTTGAGGGGAAAGCCAAACCTAAACGAGAGAAGACTGGCGATAGCAAAAAGGCCAGTTCTCCGCAGACGAATAAATCTCCAGAAAAGCCTTCATCAACTCAGGAAGACAAGTCAGCAAAGACTGCCGTCGCTGGGATTCCTGATCCGCTCGCCTTGGACGGTCCTGAGGAAAAAGTTAAAATTATTCGAGCTAAAGGAAGTAAAAACGTTCATACGGGTATTGCCCATATAACCGCTTCTTTTAACAATACCATCGTCAGCATTACAGACACTCGCGGTAACGTTATTGGATGGTCCAGCGCAGGCAAGGCTGGCTTCCGTGGGTCGCGTAAGAGCACCGCCTACGCAGCCCAGATGGTTGCCCAAGATGCCTGTCGCCAGGCTATGGGTCATGGACTCAAAGAGGTTGAAGTTCGTGTGAAAGGTCCCGGATCGGGCCGTGAATCAGCAGTGCGGGCCATTCAAGCAATGGGTCTCGAGATTACCGTGATCCGCGATGCAACACCCGTTCCTCACAACGGATGCCGCCCACCTAAACAGCGCCGAGTTTGATAGCCTTTATTCAAATAACGCTCCTCAACGTTAGACACAACAACTCTGCTCCACACACAGTTCATCTTAAATTATGGCACGATATACTGGACCCAAAGGAAAAGTGAGCCGACGATATGGCACTCCTCTCTTCGGACCGATGAAGGTTCTCGAGACCAAAAATTACCCTCCCGGCATGCACGGGCCCAAGAGTGCGCGCAGGAAGTCTTCGGACTATGCTGCTGCGTTGGCAGAAAAACAAAAACTTCGATACATGTATGGACTTCTCGAACGTCAGTTTCGCAGGTATTTCGAAACTGCCCGAACGCGTAGGGGGGTCACCGGTACATTGCTGTTGCAGATGCTTGAGACGCGGCTTGACAATGTCGTTTTCCGACTTGGTCTGGCCAACTCTCGCCCAGCCGCACGTCAGTTTGTCGGACATGGACATGTCATGGTCAATGGTCGTAAGGTAAACATTCCCTCGTATAATGTCAAACCGGGTGATGTCATTAAGGTCTGCGACAAAGCCCGGTCGAAAAGCCTTGCAATTCACGTTTCCGAACTCACATCTCTGAATGCCGTGCCGGATTGGTTGAGCTTTGAAAAGGACACACTTTCTGGAACAGTGAGTCGGCTTCCTTCTCGAGAGGAAATCCAGACTAACGTAAACGAACAGTTGGTCGTCGAACTCTACTCGCGTTAAGGCACCCTAAGCGTAAGCCAGTAGGTTGCTTAAAGCGCATGGCCTATCTTGACCCGCACGGCTAAACGTTCCTAACGCATAGCCCTTGGGGGCTGCGCATTGAATTTACAGCTGCTGATCCCAGAAGCGATCAATTTGGGAATGGGCTCTTGGAGATTTGGATTTGACCAAGAGCAGACCGGGATGGGGAGGCTCACGTCCGTAATTTCAGCAACCGCGATGATCACACGCGGGTATTCGATGCTATCTCTTTACCCGGCCTAGATGCCACAACGTTTGACAAGTGCGATTACGACCCATTTCACCTACGGATATGATTTCAAGGGGGCCAGTGCCTTCATCTTGTTCCGCTTGTCCGTCAACCGTCTCTTGCTATTTGGTGCGATAAACCGCAGGTTTTCGATTTCAAGTCTGACAAGGCAGACACTTTGGCAATGGCCACCCAGGCGGAGTTTGCTGTTTATCACCATGACCGAAACGAGTTATTCACTTTTCGAGCTATTGTAGGGCAGGGAGGAGGAGAATGAATTCACCAAACAGTTCTAGACATCGGTCGCAGTATTTATGCCCGCGTTACACTGGCTGCTCAGCAAATCGTGACCGTGTGTGCGGAGGAGTTTTCTCTTAGCTCCAAATCATCAGATCTTTGGCAAAGACCGCAAGACTTACTTGAACCCGAAAACGGCGATAGAACAAAGTCGTTTTGCACGGAGGGGTTTGATGCATGGTGATGTGTGAAAAAAACAAGCACTCCCGCGACCGTACAAAACGATACACGAACCTTCGCACCGATTTTTGGCGGAGGCGAGATCAAAATGAGCAGCACGCAAAAGGCGGTGACACCCTTTGGTGGCATGG
>CALDSX010000072.1 GCA_937924445.1 uncultured Chthoniobacterales bacterium | reverse complement strand
GCGGCTGACCTGGTACTACGCGCACCAGCGGCGCGGGCGGGAGGCCCTCGATGCGGCGGGCATCCTCTCCGACTACCGGGGTCGTGCGGTCCACGACTTCTGGAAGTCGTATTTCGACTACGACTGCGCCCATGCCCTGTGCAACGGCCATCTGCTACGCGAGCTGACGTTCCTGTGGGAGGAGCAAAATCAGACCTGGGCCAAGGACATGATCGAGCACCTGCTGGCCATCAAGGAGGCGGTCGCCACGGCAGGCGCGGCCGGCCTGACCGCCCTGCCGCCGGCCGACCAGGAGCGGTTTCTCAAGGGCTACGAACAGATCGTTCGGGCGGGCTACGCGCAAAACCCAGTCGCAGCGCCTCACGGCCCGAAACGGCGCGGTCGCCGCAAGCAGAGTAAAGCCCGCAATCTGCTCGACCGCTTCCGCGACCACCCCAATGAAATCCTCGCCTTCATGCGCCACTTCGCCGTGCCCTTCGACAACAACCAGTCGGAAAGGGATCTGCGGATGATGAAGCTGCGCCAGAAGATCTCCGGCACCTTTCGCAGCATCGAGACACTCGTGGACTTCTGCCGCATCCGCGGCTACGTTTCCACGGCACGCAAGAACGACCTCAACGCCTTGGAGGCGTTGCAGCGCGTGTTCTTCGGCACCCCCTTCGTGCCAGCGGTCAACACCTCGTGAGTCTCGCCCACGCGTCGGGTGCGTGCGTCCCGCCATTCACTCACAGGTGACCGCCCCAAGGCGGGCGGCTACCTGAGCAGTTACGATGGGAATGGTCTCGGGTATTCTTGGAACGCAAAAAGGCAGTAGAACTCAGAGCTGTTTTTGAAACAAAACAACTGCCTTCTCTTTTGGCCACTTCAAGATTTGACGGCATTAATCTGAGCCCTTTCGCCTCTGCACACACTAACAGCCTAGTCCTGCCGAGTTGGCCGGTTGCAATGGGTAAAGAAAACCACTAGTTTTTTGATACCACAACCGGCACTTTTTTTGATCTTTGGCTGGGGTGAGATGTGTTGTGTTAACGATTTGCTTCTCGTGCTTGCATCAACACTTAAGGTTCGCTAGTTTCAATTTTCGCCTTACGCACCGAGTAAGGAGGGCGTTAGATCATTAAACGTTTTATTTCCTCATTTCTTTAATTATTCTTATGACGATAGATTTTCAGCGACAACCTAATTGCGCTGCCACGGTTACTGCCTCTATTCCTGCACAAACCGTGGCCGCTGAACGTTCCAAGATCGTTTCTGCGATTGCAAAAGAAGCACGACTTCCTGGATATCGGCCCGGCAAAGCACCCAACAAAGTGGTTGAGGTAAAGTACAAAGAGACTATTGACGAAGAACTTGTGATGCGGCTGATCAATCGGACACTCGTTGAGGTCAGGGAGACCCAAAAAGCCAGGATACTGGACGTAACCGAAGTAAAACCCGAGTTGGAGCCAGGCTTGCATTTTAATTGCAAAATGGTGTTGACGCTTGAGCCAGAGTTTGAACTGCCGCAGTATGTCGGACTTCAGATAAAAGCCCCGCCGGTTGATCCAACAGAAGAGGATATCGAAAAATTCATCGAAACGCTGCGTGTGCGTGACGCCACATTTGAGGATATCGTGGGAAGGCCAGCCGCTATGGAAGACTTTGCGGTTACTGACGCCGAAGGGTTTCATGGTGGCAAACCGCTCCAAGAAGCATTTCCGAATCTTCCGGAGAATGTTGCGTCACACAAATCACTATGGATTCGACTGATGCCGGATGTTTTTTTGCCTGGATTCGCTGAGCAAATCATTGGCATGACGGTGGGTGAGACCAAAGAATTCGATCTTGACATACCAGCCGATTTTGTTTTGAAGGATCTTGCTGGTGAAAAAGTGCACTATCGAGTTACGCTGAGCGGCCTCAAAAATCGGAGGTTGCCTGATGTGGACGACGAATTCGCTCAGCGTGTGACCCGCAGCGGGAGCGTCACGGAAATGCGTGAACATCTTGCGGAGCTTATCCGGATTGGAAAACAAGATGAGCGCGAGCAGCTCATCCGCCGACAGATTGAACAACAACTTCTTGCGAATGTGTCATTTGAAATGCCCGCAAGTTACGTCCGCTCAGAAACCCGTCGAATCGTGGATTCGATAGTACGTGAAAATACCGCACGTGGCGTTTCGGAGGAAGTGCTGAAACAGAATTCAGGCGAAATCGTCACTACCGCCGCGGATGCCGCAGAGAAGCGTGTTCGTCTCTCGTTTATCCTCGCAAAAATTGCTGAAAAAGAGAATTTAAGCATCAGTGACAGTGAGTTTGATAGCAATCTCATGGCCTTGGCCCGTCGTGAGGGGCGCGAGCCGAGAGCTTTTCGAAAGGAACTCGAAAAAGCTGGAGCTCTCAACCATCTTCGCGAGCGTTTTATCGAACACAAGGCTCTTGATTTTTTAGTTAAAAACGCCAGGGTTTTGGAGGTATCGTCGGTTCCCGCTGCAAATGAGGAAGAACCAGTCGCGGGATGATTTCTCCCTGTGGACCAAAACACAGGGAACGACTAGCACAGACCACCCCGCTTTGATCGGACATTCTACAAATTGCGACACTACAACAACAAGATTCTAAACAGATCATCATCTCATCGAACGTGATATTATTGTAACAATTAAACCAAAAAGCCTTCTTTCGACTATGCACCCTCATAATACCACCACCTCTCTTGCTCACCCGGCATTGATTTACCCATCAGCACCCCAAGGATCTTTGTTGGTGCCCATCGTAGTTGAACAAACCGGTCGCGGGGAGCGTTCGTTCGACATCTATTCGAGACTTCTCCAGGATCGCATCATTTTCATCGGCACCCCTATTGATGATCATGTCGCCAACCTCGTTATCGCACAGTTGCTCTTTTTACAGATGCAAGACTCGAAAAAGGATGTAAATCTTTATATCAATTCCCCGGGTGGCATGGTGAGTGCAGGGCTGGCCATCTACGACACAATGCAATTTTTGACATGTGATGTAAACACCTATTGCATTGGCATCGCTGCCTCAATGGGTGCCGTGCTGCTAGCTGCAGGCACCAAAGGGAAACGCTATGCACTGCCAAACTCAGACATCATGATCCATCAGGTCTCGGGTGGCGCACAGGGTACTGCTTCTGATGTGGAGCGAACCGTTGAGCACATGTTCAAACTCAAACAACGATTGACTGACATCCTCGCCAAACACACCGGCAAATCTCCAGAGGTTATAAAAACAGACTCCGATCGCGACTATTACATGACCGCCACTGAAGCTCGTGAGTATGGGCTTGTCGATCATGTCGTCCAGTCTCGCAAAGACCTGTCCAATGAAGGTGGGGGTAATTCCACACTCACACCAAAAGAGTCCTGATTTTGCCGTAACAGATTGCCGTCCCTCTTGGGTTATTCTCTCTTTCAACTTTTATTTAACAAACCGATATGGCCCGTACATCCAACCTCACAATGTGCTCCTTCTGCGGCAAAAGCCATGCCGAAGTGCGGAAACTCATTGCAGGGCCTGGGGTCTACATCTGTGACAATTGCATTAACCTTTGCAAAGGCATTCTCGACAAAGAATTAAACGAAGATGCCCGACGGCAACATGCCGCTATCCGAGTACCGAAGCCGGTCGAAATTCGCCGAAAGCTCGACCAGTTTGTTATCGGTCAGGAGCATGCAAAAAAAGTTCTCGCAGTGGCGGTGCACAACCATTTCAAGCGCATTACGCAGCCGCTTGTTGCCAACGGAGCCGACGAACTTGCCGAGGTTGAGATTGAAAAATCCAACATTCTCCTTTTGGGTCCCACAGGTTCAGGGAAAACACTTCTCGCACGCATTCTTGCCAGGATTCTTGACGTACCTTTCTGTATTGCTGACGCCACAACGCTCACTGAGGCCGGCTATGTTGGTGAGGATGTCGAGAACATTGTCCTTCGACTACTCCAGGCGGCAGATTACGATGTTAAGCGCGCAGAAATCGGAATTGTTTACATAGACGAGATCGATAAAATCGGGCGTAAGACCGACAACGTGAGCATCACCCGTGACGTTTCCGGCGAAGGCGTTCAACAGGCCCTTCTTAAGCTGCTCGAAGGCACAGTCTGTAATGTCCCTCCACAAGGTGGCCGTAAACACCCGCATCAGGAATATATTCAGGTCAATACCGACAAAATTCTCTTTATCTGCGGCGGGGCTTTTGTTGGCCTCGACAAGATAGTGCAACGTCGTCTTGGTAATCGTGTTCTTGGTTTCGGCGCGGCAGACGCCACTTCTTCACAGCCACAACCCCCTGAGGAAATTGCCAAGAAGGCTTTTCACCTCGTTGAACCGGAAGATCTTTTGGCTTTTGGTCTCATTCCAGAGTTTATCGGACGCCTCCCCGTGGTGACCGCTCTCGACGCTCTGACTGAGGATGAGTTAGTCACTATCCTTACTGAACCGAGGAATGCCATGGTTCGTCAATATGACAAGCTCCTCGCCATGGAAGGGGTTCGGCTCTCCGTGACGAAAGATGCTCTCCGCGCACTTGCCTGTGCTGCGATCGAAAAGGGCACAGGTGCCCGCGCTCTTCGTGCCATGCTTGAGCGCATCATGCTCGATGTGATGTACGACATTCCGGGGCGGGATGACATCACCGAAGTTGTGATCAACCGCGCGGTTGTTGAAGGCAAAAAGCTTCCACTGCTGAAACGCAGAGCAGACAAAGATGCCGCCTGATTGCCTCACCAGTTATTTTTGTAAGAAACGTCCCCTTTTTTTTATTCGAAGAGGGATCTGCAAGGAGCTATCTAATTTCTCTCGCGCTTTGTTTCAGGTCGCAGTTGCTAGTTCTCTTTTGCATAGTTGCGGACGTTTTGATTCGCCGCTCTATGGACAGATCTCGCAGCAGATAGAAGAGAATTTAGCCGAAGTAGAGACAGATCCTCAAAGACCACAGCCAGAGTCAGTAAGCGACAATGACCCCAACGACGCGCTTTCAAACATTTCTGTCTTGTCCAGAGCACTTCATATTATTCAACAGGAATACGTCGACGTGGATAAAGTGGACTATCGTTCGTTGGTTCACAACGCGATTGCCGGCATTCTCTCTTCACTCGATCCTCATTCGCAATTCATGTCGCCGGAAAGCTTTAATGCCATGCGTGAGGAAGCCAGCGACCAGTTTGGCGGGCTCGGCATAAAGGTCGAGCAACGCGGTGGAACCCTCACCGTTCTTTCGCCGATTGAAGACTCTCCTGCCGCCCGAGCCGGAGTCATTTCGGGAGATCAAATCATAGAAATAGACGGCAAAACGACGGATAAAATTTCCCTTGCCGAATCTATCAGGCTTCTCAGAGGCCCTCCAGGCACATCTGTCACAGTCAGAATTTTCCGTCCCGAGACCAAAGAGATTAAGCATTTTAAGATTATCCGCGAGATAATCAAAGTCGAGAGCGTTCAGGACGCCACTATTCTTAGCCCGGAGGTCGCCCGCACGAACCGCAAAATTGGCTACGCCCGGATCACGCAATTTAACGAACCGACAGCCGCCGACCTCAAGCGAAAGCTCGACAAGCTGGAAGTTGAAGGGATGGAGGCGTTTATTCTTGATCTCCGTAACAACCCCGGAGGGCTCATTGAGTCTGCGGTGGATACCGCAGCAGAATTCCTCGGTCCGGACCAGCTTGTTGTATACACCGAAGGCCGAGATCCCTCACAGCGTCGTGAATACAGGACACCAAAAAAAGCTCAACCGCGAAAGTGGTTCCCCATGGTTGTATTGGTAAATGGCGGCAGCGCCAGTGGCTCGGAGATTGTGGCTGGCGCTTTGCGTGATCTCAATCGAGCGGTGGTTCTTGGCGAAACCACCTTTGGCAAAGGCTCTGTGCAGACGGTTCAGCAACTCGGGGACGGTTCCGCGATCCGTCTGACTACAGCTAAATACTACACCCCAGGACGTAAGGTCATCCACGAATATGGAATCACTCCATCTGTGGTGGTTGTTATGTCCGAAGAAGAGGAGCGTGCCATGATGGCTCGCCGGAGCGAGGAGACCCTTTCTGACGAGCAAAAAGCGCGCTTTAAAAATATCCGCGACCCTCAAATGGAGCGAGCGGTAGATGTTCTCAATGCACTCCTTGCCATTGAGGCAAAACCGGGCCTCCGGCATTCATCAAAGGGCGAACGCTAAGATCGGAACAATACCGGCTTTCCTAGGATTTGGTCGGATTATTTTGTACGCGATGCGGAGGATGTTTTCCCACGCATGGCCCCAGCCGAGAACGTGAGCAAAATCGCGCCGGTGAGTGTGGATAGACCGATAATCGGTCTGTGGGCAAGCCAGGAAATTCCCATCACCATAAGCGAAATGCCAAGTGCAAGAACAAATGCCGCCAGACCTGACGTCAAGCCAACAGCCCTTCCTAAAAACGGCACCACTGAGGTGAGCGCAGCAAGAGGCCCAAGTAAAAGTCTGATCCCCAAATATAAAAGCAGCACGCCTCCACCTCGAAGCCCCCATGCAAGAGTTTTGTTTTGCTTTTGAGCATCAGAAATCATTTCAAACGCGCTTTTTGCTCCGCTGGCAACTAAAATTACCTCATTCTGTTTTGAAGTAATATGAGGAACAAGTGTCTCTCCGGATTGTTTTGCAAGGATGCTGATTTCCTTCGGTAAGATAGCTTCATAGCGGATACGAATGTCTCCGACTCGGGGTGAGACAGGGTCTCGCCCTGCAAAAATCCAACCACCGGCAGGCTGGACGGGTGTCCGGACCCTTGAAAGCACCGGTGTCAGTAAATTTGCCAGCTGTTCGTCTGAGGGGACTGCTTCCCATCCAGGCAGGCTGGCCACGGCGGCGTGGCTTAGCGTGAAGGCTCCAAGTTTTACGTTGGAAGAGTCAAACGTGGCTGTTGGGAATGGGAGCGGGCCGGGATTTACATAGCCACTTTTTTGAAATTTTGATGAGTTTATCTCCCTCGAACTCCAAACGCCCCTGTAGCTGTAGTCGGTTTCTTTTACGGAACCGCCTCCGATTTGTTCTTCTGTCTCTGAACGTTTTTTCTCGTCCCATTGAAACATCTCGACACTTCTTTTGAGACGCGCCGCTGAGAGGCCGAAGCCGAGCTCCGGATCGACAGCCTCTTTGAGAACTTCAAAGCGCCCGGTTAAATGCACAATTCGCCCTTCATTATTGGAATCAATCCGTGCCACATCAGCTGCCACCACCTGGATGTTGCTTTCCTCCAAAGATCGCTCTCGATGAATCGTGCGACCTTCATTCCACCAGTGCAACGTCACTCCACCGGCACAAAGAGCAAGGCCAAAAGCTGCAGCCCTAAAAGCTGCTCCTATTTTGTCTCCCCATGATTTTGTTGTCGTTTCGCGATAACTTTTGGGTTCCATATAAAAAATTCAATTCCACTGGCTGTCATCCTTGGCAAGCGCATTGCGAAGTTAATTTCCCGTGCTCTCATAAAAATCCTTTGGCTTGTCGAGTTGGATTGATAAAAGTTTCCTAATGCAAATTTTAGACTGGTTGGTTGTTCTTTTCTACTTCGTGCTTTTGGTCGGGATAGTCCGATGGTCCTCACTGCGGCAAAATACCGCCAAAGATTACTTTCTCGCAGGGCGCGAAATTGGTTGGTTTGTTGTGGGGTGCTCGCTGTTGGCTTCGAACATCGGCTCTGAGCATATCGTTGGGTTGGCAGGCAATGGAGCGACGAGCGGTATGGCTATGGCCCACTGGGAATTGCACGCGTGGATTATGCTGCTACTGGCATGGGTGTTTGTGCCTTTTTACTATCGCTCGGGGGTATTTACGATGCCGGAGTTTCTCGAGCGCCGTTTTGATAGCCGCTGCCGCTGGATGCTCTCTATTGTTTCGTTAATTGCTTATGTTTTTACCAAAGTCTCAGTGTCGGTGTATGCTGGTTCGGTTGTTTTTCAGACGCTGCTCCCTGACACTTTCGGCTCTCCCGAGAATGCCTTTTGGGTGGGGGCGATAACGACTGTTATTTTGACGGGTATCTACACCGTTCTTGGAGGTTTGCGTGCTGTTGTTTACACCGAAGTCGTTCAGACTGGGTTGCTGCTGTGCGGTTCTGTGTTTGTGACCATATTCGGGCTCACACAACTGGGTGGATGGGGTGAACTCAAAAGCATTCTTACCACCGATTCGGTAAACTTCGCTCTTTGGCGTCCGCTTTCCGACCCGGATTTTCCCTGGCTCGGCGTTATGATTGCCTCACCGGTGGTTGGTATATGGTATTGGTGCACCGACCAATATATCGTTCAACGCACTCTTGCGGCGCGCAATCTTACCCAGGCGAGACGTGGCGCAATCTGGGGTGGGTTTCTTAAAGTTCTGCCGATATTCGTCTTTTTGGTTCCTGGCATGATTGGTTTTGCGTTGCATCAGAAAGGTCTGATTAGCATACCGACGCAGGCCGACGGGCGGCTTCAGGGAGATGCCGTTTTTCCGACGATGGTGGCTTCACTGCTCCCCGCCGGGCTTCGTGGAGTTGTTGTGGCGGGATTGATGTCCGCGTTGATGAGCTCGCTAGCCTCGTTATTCAATTCCTGCGCGACGCTCTTTACGATGGATATTTACAGCAAACTGCGCCCTGGGCGTCCGGAAAAGGAGCTGGTTTCGGTCGGGCGAGTGGCAACCAGCATTGTGGTCTTTCTCGGTCTTCTTTGGATTCCTATCATGCCGATGGTGTCCAAAGGCGGGCTTTATACCTACCTTCAAAGTGTGCAAGGCTACCTCGCGCCGCCAATTACTGCAGTGTTTCTCCTTGGGCTTTTCTTCCGTCGCATCACCCCAAGCGGAGCGTTTTTTGGGTTGTCAACAGGTTTTGCGCTTGGAATCTCCAAGCTGGCGATACAGGCAGCAGTGGGTGGAGGGTTGCTCTCCGACGTCGGATGGCTTGGTTGGCTTGCGAACTTCAACTTCCTCTATTTTTCGGGACTTCTCTTTCTTCTCTCCGCCCTCATCGTTGTTGCCTGCTCGCTAATGACACCTGCACCAGAGGAGGCAAAGATTCGCGGGTTGACTTTTGCAACAATTTCGAAAGAACGCATACAAGGCGAGCACTGGGGATGGCCCGACCTTCTGGGAACGGCTGTGGTCGTAGCTCTTGTTGCAGGTGTTTATGTCTATTTTAGCTTCTGGCTTTCGTGAAGTATGGAGAAAGTTACTATTTTGAAGCTTGACTGCCCTGACCGGGTTGGGCTGCTGTCGCGCATTACTGGATTCATTGCCGGGCTAGGGGGTAACTTACTTGAGGTTCATCAATTTTCGGATTTACTATCGAATTGGTTTTTTGCTCGGCTTGAGATAGACACGGCATCTCTGCCTATCGGGTTGCCCGCTGTCGGACTGGCGGAAAAATTTCGCCCACTTGCGGATGAGCTGAAAGCGAATTGGAGTGTGCGAAATGGAGCTGAACCTCGGCGAATGGTGATCCTTGTAAGTAAACTCGATCATTGTCTCATTGATCTCCTCTGGCGCTGGCGGGCGGGAGAAATCGCTGCAGAGCTGCCTGCTGTTATTTCTAACCATCCGGACCTCAGGCTAATGGTGCAGCGCGAGGATGTGGCGTTTTTTCATGTGCCGTTTGATCGAGGCAAGCAGGAGGCATTTGGGCGTATCCGCAGTATACTCCTCGATGTGGGCGCAGATGTTGTTGTTTTGGCTCGTTTTATGCAGATTCTCCCACCCGAGTTGTGCGAGGAATTTGAAGGCCGGATTATTAACATTCATCACTCCTTTTTGCCGGCATTCATTGGGGCGAATCCTTACCGTAGGGCTTATGAACGCGGCGTCAAACTTATTGGCGCCACCTGTCATTATGCCACTGCGGAACTGGACGATGGGCCGATCATCGAGCAGGAGGTCATGCGTGTCGAGCACTATCATGCGCCGTCGGATTTGCTCCGGCTTGGAAGGGATTGCGAACGTCTTGCCCTTGCGCGCGGGGTGCGATATCACCTTGCAGACCGTGTGCTTTTGCACGGGCGACGAACAATTGTCTTTCGCGATTAATGATGCCATTATTTCAAAAGAACGGGGAGATTATTCTAATTATCCCCGATCTTCATCACCGATGGGAGGAAGCCGAGTTTTGGATTGCGCGTTTTGCGGTGCGGCAAGTGGTTTTTCTTGGAGATTACTTCGATGATTTTCACGACAGTGTAGAGGATGCGGGTGTGATGGCCGCCTGGGTGCGCGGGGCGGTTGAGGCACATCCGGATTGGGTCTTTTTGGTCGGCAACCACGATCTGCCATATCTTTATCCAATGGATGAAAGGCTCATGGGGCCAGGCTTTCACCTTTCCAAACGCGAGGAGATCGGTGGCGTCATCAAGGGGCTCGACCGTTCTCGGTTTCGTCTCCATCATTGGATAGATAACGATATTCTGCTCAGCCACGCAGGGCTCCATCCCGGTTGGCTGCGCCAACCCACCCGTTCGGCGGCGGAGGAGTTGCTTGCCGAAAGTGAAGAATGTTTGCTTAAAGGTCTCTGGCATCCCCTTCTCTCATGGGGGCGAGATAGAGGGGCCATTAGCTCTGCACCTCGTGTTGGAGGCATAACGTGGATGGACTGGGCAAACCTCAAGCCGCTGCCATTTTGTCATCAGATTGTTGGCCACACGGTGGGTCTCCACCCTCGGCATAAGACTTTTCATGGAATAGTAAATCTTTGTATAGATCTGGAAAATCCTTCTGGTGTGGCGACCATTTCACACATCTCCGGCAAAGAGGGAGCGGGCCGTGTGGCGCAAGTTTGGAGGCGGTCGAGGGATGAAATATTTGTTACCCTTGAAGTAGACCTTCCAATTCTAAAAATCTAGGTGACCGCAGAATGGAATTTTGGGGTTTTGCCGGTGTTGTCACGCGACAATTTGTATGTTAGCCTGCGAGTCCAATTCATGAATCAAGAAGTCGCGACAATTTTTGGTATCGTTGTCACTCCCTGGAAAATTGTCGGGTGGATGGGTGTCTTAATGTTCTCCGCACGCTGGGCTGTGCAATTTTATGCTTCCCGCAAGCAACGCCGTGTCGTTATGCCGCGCATGTTTTGGTATCTTAGCATTATCGGTAGTCTAATGTGCCTGAGCTATTTTATTTTTGGGAAGAACGACTCGGTCGGCGTTCTTTCATACCTATTCCCTTTTGCCGTGGCCGTTTACAACCTCTACCTTGATGTGACTCATAAGAAACGTTTCGGCGAAGAGTCAACGATCTCTCAATCTTTAAGATGATCTATCTGGATAATAATGCTACGACGCCGGTTGATCCCGAAGTGTTGGAAACCATGCTCCCTTGGTTGCGGGATAAATTTGGTAATCCTTCAGCAGGATACTCTCTGGGGCGTGAGGCGCGAAAGGCCGTCGAGACCGCTCGCGAGCAAGTGGCTGCACTTATCAACGCCCGACCGGAGGAGATTTTGTTCACTAGTTGCGGTACAGAATCGAACAACACCGTGCTCCTCTCGGCCCTGCAACTCGATCCTGATCGCCAGGAAATTATTACAACTCCTGTCGAGCATAGCGCGATTCTTAAGCCGCTAGAAGTTCTGGCGCGCAGAGGGGTTTCGACGCGTTTTGTAAAAATTTCCTCTCAGGGCGAAGTTGATACTGCATCACTCGAAAGTGCCCTCTCGTGCGACACGGCGCTCGTTTCGGTGATGTGGGCAAATAATGAAACCGGCGTTGTGGCAGATATTCCCAGGCTCGCTCAAATTGTTGGGGAGCAAGGTTGCCTGATTCACTCCGATGCTGTGCAGGCATTTGGGAAAATCCCGATAGATGTCTCGAAGACGCCGGTTCACGCCCTCTCAATGTCCGGACATAAAATTTATTGTCCGAAAGGCATCGGTGCACTGTTCATCAGGAAAAACACGCGATTTTATCCGCTCCTTTTTGGTGGGGCCCAGGAGAATGGGCGTCGTGGTGGAACAGAGGCTGTTGCGTTGATTGTTGCGTTTGGAAAAGCATGCGAGATCGCCAAATCGAGACTTGAGAGTGAATCGGCTCGTTTAAGCGCTTTGCGACAACGATTCGAATTTGGCGCAGTCGCTATTGGCGGCGTTGTCAACGGAGGCGAAGCTCCTCGTTTGCCAGGCACCTCAAACGTCTCTTTTGAGGGAGTTGATTCTGAGGCGGCTTTGATGCTCCTCGACAATGCGGGTGTTTACTGCTCCGCCGGATCTGCTTGTACGAGTGGCTCTCTCCATCCATCGCATGTGATTGTTGGTATGGGGCTTGGGGGTGCACGTGCCCGTTCTGCCTTGCGGTTTTCCTTTGGCCGCTTCAACACGGAAAACGACGTGGACGCAGCTCTCGAAATCCTCAAATCCGTGGTGGAGCGCATTCGCAAAACAACAGCAAATCGTTCCAAAGCGGTTTTCTTTGGGGATAAGCCGCCTTTACGTGCGGAATGATTAAGTAGTTGGAAATGTTGCTCTGTTTGTGCATATTGCCCGCTTGGGTAAGCGCATAAAGCGCCTTCAAATGGGCCTGTAGCTCAGCGGTTAGAGCAGGGGACTCATAATCCCTTGGTCCAGGGTTCGAATCCCTGCGGGCCCAGTATTTATGAACTCTCTCGCGCCGGAGGGCACCGCTGAAGGCGTAACCCATGAGGCTTGATGCCCTTATGTCCTCTCAAATTTTTTCATCCAAAACCACGCTCGCTGACGGTGCAAAAACTGTATGGATTCTAGGTGATCAACTCACGCACGCCAACTCTGCATTGCGCTCTGCGGATTCATCGCGTGATTGCGTGCTTATGATCGAATCCCGCGCATGGGGTTCGCATTTGCGCTATCACAAAATCAAGTTAGCAATGATTTACGCCGCCATGCGCCATTTTGCGGAGGAACTTCGTGCTGCGGGGTGGCGGGTGGATTACCATCATTTGGCCGATACGGAGGACTTCTCTTCGGGACTTGAGCGGCATATCGCATTCTATCGCCCTGAGCGGCTAGAAATCATGGCTCCAAATAGCTATTTCGAACAAAAAGCGGTCGAGGCAGTTTTTAAAAAAGCGGGCGTTCCTTACTCATTTTCTTCTCCTGTTCAGTTTCTACGAAGTCGGGAGGATTTTGAGCAGGCATATCGCAATAAAAAGCGACTCCTCATGGAGACACACTATCGGGAGATGCGTGTTCGACTTGGGCTTTTGGTGGATTCCCGCGGTGCTCCGCAGGGTGGCCGGTGGAATTTTGATGCGGAGAATCGGTTGGGTGCTCGCGACTGGGTCAAGGCGGGTCGTCCTGTTCCACCGCCACCGCCACGTCTTTCGCGCACGCCCTTGACGCAGTCGGCTATCGCGGATGTCGAACGCTTCTTTCCACAGGCACCCGGAAAGGCGGACAACCTCTGGCTCCCTGTTTCACGCAAAGAAGCTTTGGTTTGCCTCGATGATTTTATCCAGAACCGCCTTCCGATGTTTGGGGAGTTTGAGGATCTGATGATCGCGGAAGAATCGCGCCTCTTTCACTCCTCACTCTCTGCACCAATCAATATCGGACTGCTTGACCCTCTTGAATGTGCCCAAGCCGCAGAGGCTGCATGGCGTGCCGGGCGAGTGCCGCTAAATGCTGCCGAAGGGTTTATTCGTCAAATTATCGGGTGGAGAGAATTTATCAACGGGGTGTATTGGCTCAAGATGCCGGACTACTTGAAAGCAAACGCGCTTGAAGCCACTCGGGATCTTCCTCGCTTTTTCTACACGGCTCAAACCGAACTGAAGTGCCTGCAAACCGTTTTGCGGGAGACACTTGCGAGTGGCTTTAACCATCACATTCAGCGACTAATGATTCTAGGCAACTTTATGCTGCTTGCAGGCGTTGATCCGGGGCAGGTTCTGCGTTGGTTTTCGGAGATGTACGTTGACGCGTTTGAATGGGTCATGGCCGCTAATGTGCTCGGCATGGCACTTTATGCAGACGGTGGATTCATGGCAACGAAACCTTACGCAGGGTCTGGCTCTTACATCTCAAGAATGAGTAATTATTGCAAGAGCTGTCGTTTTAAGCCGAATGTTAAGTCCGGCACCGACGCCTGCCCGTTTAACGTTCTTTACTGGCACTTTTACAATCGCCATGCAGAGCGTTTTGCTCGGAATCCGCGAACGGCAGTCATGGTTAAGGCTTGGCGCAAACGTGATGCGCGTGAAAGAGAGGTTATCACCTCAGAGGCGCAGGCGTTCCTCGAATCTATTTATTGACCACGTGCGGAGGAATGCGCTTAGATCTCAATCTGCACCTAGCGCGACCAGGTAGGTTCCGAGACGCTTCCGAGCCCGCTGATGATTGTCGTGCGGCGACCTGTCACAGTATCATGCAGATGGAGTGCGTTTCCTTGAGTGTAAATCAAGTGACGCGAGTTAGCACCCCAAACCGGATCTTCCGCGGCGGCACCGGAGGTGATCACTCTGGTGCTGTCCGATGTAAGATCGAGAATCGCCACCTGCAACCCACCGGCCGTCCGCGCAGTGAACGCAATTTTGGAGCCGTCCGGCGACCAATTCGGTTCCGTGGCGTAGCTATGGCCGGTGGCGAGTCGGCGAGGGGTGCCACCTGAGGAGCTCATCCTATAGATTTGAGGAGAACCAGTCATGTCCGATACGAATGCAATCTCCGTGCCGTTTGGCGACCATGTCGGGGAGGAATCTGTGGCAGCGCTTCTTGTCAGGCGACGACCGATTCCTCCACCAAGTCCCACAATATAGATTTCCGGATTGCCATCTCGCGACATTGTCAACGCAATCGAACGGCCGTCTGGTGAAAAGGCTGCACCAGTATTCGTGCCCGGGGCACGCACAATGGCGCGCCGCGATCCTGAAGCGAGATCAATAAGATACAAATCCGGATAGCCAGACTGATAACCTGTGTAGGCAAGCAACTGTCCGTCCGGAGAGAGCGCAGGGCTGACACTTATCGCACCATCCCGAGTAACCTGCACCACATTTGCTCCATCGTAGTCTGCGGTGTAAATCTCCTTGCGTCCTGAGCGGCGCGAGACGAATGCAATTTTTGATGCGGCTATTCCGGGAACGCCTACAATCGCACGAACAATCTCGTCAGCAAAACGATGGACAGCCGCACGCCCGTTTGGGCCAAAGTTTTTGTTCAATATCACAGCACCAGTTGGACTGACTAGACGACCACTCAGTGTGGCGGATTCCGATCCCTCCGCAATGAATTTTCCCGTTCCCACCCCTGATCGTGAGGGGAGAATGTATCCGGAGAGATCAAGATCCTTTTCAAGAATAGCAATGCCCTGAGAGGAGAGACCTCGGAGCACTACCTCCGCACGGGAATCTTTGGCCACTGTGATTCGAGGTCGTTCCTGCGCGGTCAGTGAGGCTGGAGTTAAAGAAACAAATGTGGCGACTGCATAGCTGGTCAGAACAAAGTTGGTTGGCTTCATTGGTTTTATGGTACTGGACTGAATTCTGAGGATACTTACTGAAGTTCAAAATCAATATCCACCTCATAAACGTTTTTATCGAGGCTCGCAGGTAGCGGGTCAATCTGAATCACCCGACGGGCGGCCTCCAATATTGACTGATCCATGACCGAATCGCCGCTGCTTTGCACTAGATTGAACCCTGATATTTGCCCATTTTTCTCAATTCGTATCGTCAACGTGGCGGTGAGCTTTTTGTCTAAATGAAAGACGGATTGTGGCTGCACCCAGCGGTCATAAAACCGCTGCCGGATCATGCGATGATAGCCCGATAGATCAGGCCCTCTCGAACTGCCAGCCCCCGCCGATCCAGAAGAACCCGAGCCACCAGCACCCGAGCCACCAGCACCCGAGCCAGTAGCTTTTTTGAAGGCAGCTTTTTTGTCTGCATCATTGGCATTGGTCGCAGCCGTCTTCGAAGGCGAAGGGCTTGGTTTTGGAGATGCTTTAGGGGTTGGTTTTGGAGAGGGCTTGGGGCTTGGTTTTGGAGAAGGCTCAGGGCTTGGTTTTGGAGATGCTTTAGGGGTTGGTTTTGGAGAAGGCTTGGGGGTTGGTTTTGGAGAAGGCTCAGGGGTTGGTTTTGGAGAAGGCTCAGGGGTTGGTTTTGGAGAAGGCTCAGGCGTTGGTGAGGGCGTTGGTGAGGGTTGCGGCAACATAATCTCAGAGATCAGACCGGGCGGATCTGGCTGGGCAATCTGCTGCAGTGCAGAAGAGAGGGGCGGTTGGGGGTCTTCCATTGGCGGTTCTGAAAAAATTTCCGGATTCACCCAGACTACTTCCTCAGATGCTTCCGGAATGCCTCCGCTTGAGGTAAATGTCCCGCAGCCACGGCCGATGAATGCTATTCCCACAAGCAAAATTACATGACCTGCAAGAGCAAGAAAAGCGTTGCGCCGCATCCGCTCTGCATCTCTCATGCCAATTTCCTCAGCCTGGGCGGAGTCGCTGCAATGCGACACGCTCAAGCCTCGTTTTTTTGCTGCGGGGCGTTCCATGCGGTGAGAAACTCGTCAATGAGAGTCGGCAAATCTCTGCTGTAACCGCCCTCAAGGATAGCGACAGCCGGCAGCCTAGTTTCGCTGAGCCATACACCGAGTTGTGCAAAATCCTCGGGGCGAAGATTCAGATGGGTTATTGGATCGGGTCCATAGGCATCGAATCCTGCTGAGACGACAATGAGCTGCGGACAAAAGTCGATCAGAACATCAAGACTCTCTCTCAATTTCGCCATTTGGATCTCCGGTGATATTCCAGGTGGCACGGGCCAATTATAGCAATTTTCTCGACTTTTGAAACCAGTGCCGGGGTAGCCAGGGTATTGATGAACCGAGGCAAGACGAATCAGCGGGTGGCCGAGAAGGATCTCTTCGCTTCCATTGCAATGATGCGCATCGAAATCCCACACGGCAACCCGACAAGTTGCTTCTTGGCTATGCTCAGCGGCCCACAAAGCTGCGAGAGCCGTAGAGTTAAAATAACAGAAACCCATTGCCCTCCTCCGTGTTGCATGATGTCCTGGGGGGCGCATCAATGAGAAGATCGGCCCTGCACCACATAGAGCAAGGCGCACCGCTTCGACCGCAGCACCTGCAGATCTTCTGGCGTGCAATGCGATGTTCGAATAATTCGGCGTGTCCCCATCGAACCAATCTGCAGGGTCTTTGACTCTCGCTATATGTTGCTCATCGTGAGCAAGCAGGAGGAGTTCATCAGATACCTCTGGAGCAAGGTGCCATTCCCAGTCTGAGTGTCTCTCGATGAGCACCAAGCGACTACTTTCAACGCGAGAAGGGGCCTCCGGATGGCCTTCCAACCGGTAAGAAGAGGATTCGGGGTGATGGAGGATGATCATTAATTCACGTAGGAACGCGCTTGAACATCACGTCAGAGAGGAGAAAATCAAGGTCTGTGAAGACCGGTTTTCTCAATAAACTCCTAGATCGAATCGGGCGGCTTGGGTCTGAAGATTTGCAACGAGCACTCATCGCGCTGGCGGAAGAACGTGGCTTTTTTGAGACGATCTTCAATGCTCTGTTGGAAGGAGTTTTGGTGATTGATCCTCTGGGACGGATTACGTTTCTCAATGTGTCCGCCGCAGATCTATTTGGTATTGAGCGAGAGGAAAGCCTTGGACACCATCTTGAAGAGCTTATTCCTGGCATCGACTGGCCGGCTCTCCATGCCGATGGTGAGACGATCACGCGAGACCTTGAAATATTTTATCCCGAGAACCGTTTTCTGAATTTTTACACCGTGCCTTTGCGCATCCGCAGTTCGGAGTCAGAAAGCGAAACTGTCATCGGCCATGCGCTGATTGTTCGAGACCTCACCGAATCACGGCGCACGGCACAGGAGACGATTGAGAGCGAGCGATTCAACGCCCTCACTTTGCTTGCTGCAGGTGTTGCGCATGAGATCGGCAATCCACTGAATTCCCTTCATATTCATCTTCAACTCCTGGAACGCCGTGCGGCAAGGCTTGCGCCTGATGTTCGCGAACGATTCAAAGGCCCCCTCGCAATTGCGAGGGAAGAGATTAAGCGTTTGGATCTTATCGTAACTCAATTTCTCGGGGCGATTCGCCCTGTTCGCTTGGATCTTCGTCCCGACAACCTTAACGAAATCGTCCGCGAGTCAGTCAACTTTCTCGCCGCCGAGACAAGAGGCCGTTCGATTTCCATCACTCAGGAGCTTCGCTCTGACCTGCCGCTCATTCCGGTAGATCGCGACCAACTTAAACAGGCTTTTTACAATCTATTAAAAAACAGCTTTCATGCCATGCGCGAAGGAGGCTCCCTCGTGATTCGAACCGATCTTGACGGAGATGATGTCGTTGTGGTTTTCGAGGATGACGGCTGCGGCATGTCGCCTGAGACCATGGCCAGGTTGTTCGAGCCTTACTTTACAACCAAAAAATCGGGCTCTGGGCTTGGGCTGCTCATCGTGCGTCGGATCGCCCATGCGCACGGCGGCGATTTGTCGATCGAAAGCCGCGAGGGCGAAGGCACCAAAGTCCGCATCCGTCTCCCGAGTGGTACGCGCCAAATCCGCTATCTTGAAGACGGCTCTCTTAAGAATGAAAAAGCCACGAATGCCTCTTCGGATGCCGTCACAGATTAAAAATGCCTTCCGACAAGGCGTGAGATTAAAATGATCGCTCGTCGAAAGCAATTTTTCCAAAAATCTAAAAGCGCTCCGTGGCAGAACTCCCTCAGACGCCAGATCCCCGGGCAAGGATTGACCTACTCCTTGAGAAAAAGAAGCGAATTCTGCATCTTCACCGCCTTATTCCACAAGTGGACTCCCCAGCGCCTGTTGATAACAAAACATTCACCGGCGATTTGGGAAATGAGATTAGCTAATTCTTGCTGACGTTTTTTAACGAGGTTTCTCGATCCACGGGTTGCTCCACAAAAGTCTACCAGGAAAACGTGTACTGGTGAGTTTGGGAACAACGACAACTTTTTTCGCGCTACGCGCACCTGTCGCACATCTTCCTGCTGGGCGAGAATCGCCCGCAGGTGTGCCAAGATTTTCGGTTGAAGGAGGTGTGGTATGAGCACGTCGTTTTCGCCAAGCGACTCACGCTCGAGTTGGGACTTTTCGAAAGCATCCTGATAAACAAGCAAGCGCACCCATGCCCGCTCCGCTGCCAAGGAATCTTCTCGGCGCGCATAGTAGTCAATCAATTCCTGGAGCGCCCCCCCCGCATGCAAAGGAAACTTTTCAAAAACGTGATCTACCAGAGCTGCTGCATCCGTCGCATCAGCCCGGCATGCGACCGATGCGAGTGTGGCCCAGGTTCGTGCGTCATCTTTGGCGGCATCGGCTGTCTTCCTCAAATAGGGCAAAGCCCTCTCAGATTCACCTAAAACCAACCATGCGTCAGCCAGGCTGACTTCACGCCCCGTGTTGCCGTTTTCGCTAACCATAACCACATCAGCCCGTGCACGCTGGCGCAACTTGGAATTTTCCTGCCACCAATTCAAAATCTCTAAACGCTGTAGTTCATCGAGTTCCTGCTCAAGGTCTGACCATTGCTCTCCAAAAAGCCGAAGAGCTGCAGACTCATCCACGACAGGAGGTGGCTCCAGAGAAATAGACTCTGCAGTTTCCCCTCCGATCTCCAGCAGGCGCGCCAAGGGAGGATGTGGCGCAAATTCATTGTCAGGCGTGGCCAGCAAAGTCTTCAAATGGCGCTGAGCTTGAGCGGGCTCCCACTTGCTGCGAATAAAATCCAAAAGCCCGCGAAAATAGGGCTTTGGGGGGCTTGAAGAGAGTTCGAGAGTCTCTTTGAACCAATCGTCGGCAAGTTTCCCCCCGTAAGTGCAATTAAGAATATAGCGGGCGTGCGCTGCAGTTGCTCCTGGAAAAACCTTCTCGGAAAATCTGTCCGCACCCTCTTCGCTGAGTCGCGCATGAATACTTGACCAGATTTGAAAGCGCGACCAAAACCAACAAGCAAAACCCCGTGTCCACTTCCAGCGGCTTGTTTGGCCACGCGCCTCGCCGTCCATTCCCGCAATCCAGCCAACAGTCGCTCGATGTAAAACTCGGCCCCAGAAATCGTCCGTCTGACGAAGGTGTCCGCATTCATGAGCTATCGCTGAGCGAAACTCGTCCATACTCGTTGTCATGAGAACGGGTAGGCCGACTCTCAACACCGATTTTGGAAACAAAAGCCCACGAAGGACATAAACACTCAGATTAGATGCCCGATCAAGCTCGTACCGAGCGGGAGGACGGCAGCGGAGTGTGTGGCAAATGTCGCGCACAATAGGTTCCAACGCGGCACGAGCGTTGCCCTGCAAAATTTTCGCAGGTGGCAGAGATAAGGACCGAGCTTGCAACATTCGTAGAAGCCTCGGCAGGGAGTCCCAAAGGAGGATAATGCCTGGAATCAGTCCCACAGGAAACGCCAAAACGCATAAGAATCCAAGAAGCGCGAGCCCTGAAAAGAAGAGTGGATAAAGCAGGAGCAAAAGCAGAACACGAACACGAGCTCCGTTCAGGCTCACATGCGGACGATGTTTTCTTATCGCCTTAAGAATTTTATCTCTACTCATCTCTTCCCGCTATACTAAGATGTGCGAGTCGGGGAAAGCGATAGTCCATAGCCTTGTTTCATGAAATCTCCTTTCTTCGCACTCAGCCACGTTTTGGTTGCGTCTATCTCCTGTCTTTTTTGTGAAATATGAATAGCCTCGGCTATACAGAGCAACGGGAAAGAGTTTTATGGAGCACCAACGCCTATATGCGATTCTTAGAAAAAGCGGGTGAAGGGAATCGAACCCTCGTATGCAGCTTGGAAGGCTGCCGTTCTACCATTGAACTACACCCGCGAAGTGTGTTCCAAACATGGAGCGCGAAAAATGTGAAGTTGCAAGAAATATTTAGCGACACTTAAAAGTCAGGCAATAACTTTTTTATCACGGCCAACCACAGCCCGAAGTTGGCAAGGTCGGGGCTCGCCCCTGATAAAGTTACGATGGCGGAAGGGGTGGGATTCGAACCCACGGTGACATTTCTGCCACGCTCGATTTCGAGTCGAGTGCCTTTAACCGCTCAGCCACCCTTCCTTTGAAGATACCGCGACCGAGTCAAAGATCAGTAAGTTATGCATCGCATAAAAGACAAAAGTTCGCAAGAGCCTGTTCACTCGTGGCGCAGTGCCTCGATCGGGTCGTATTTTGCCGCTTCGATTGCTGGGTAGAGACCTGCAAGAACGCCGGTAAGGGCACTAAAAGCAAATCCAATCGCTAACGCGGTTTGAGATAATTGTGGCTGGGCCGATTCAGGTAGAGTGCTCTGCAGAACCCCCACAAGCAACGCAGCGGTGACCAAACCAAGGGCTCCTCCCACAACACTGAGGGTCACAGATTCAACGACAAATTGGAGGAAAATATCGCGGTTTCGAGCGCCTACCGCCTTTCGAATACCTATCTCGCGAACTCGCTCGGTAATTGAGGCGAGCATGAGGTTCATTATCCCAATGCCTGAGACCAGTAACGATATTGTGCCGATAGAGGCCGCAAAGAGCATGTGGTTTCTGCGCGTCTCGGCGTATGAGGCCAACTCAGATTCACTGGTTCGAACTTCGAAATCGAGGATGCCATGATGGCGAGCAGTTAAGATGTTGGTTATTGAATCCACGGCCTCCGGGATTTTTTCAAGATCGGAGATCTGCACATTAATGAAGCTGAGCTGTCGCCGCCCCTTCAATCGCTGTTGGAAAGTCGTTAAAGGCACAAATGCGACATCATTTTTCCAGCGCAGCGCGTTGAACCGGCCGAACAAAGCCTCATAATGTTTTAACAAACCGATGACACGAAAAGGCGTCTCTCGGAGCATGACTGTTTTTCCTATCGGATCCTCATCCCTGGAAAACAGCGCATCTCTCACACCGCTACCAAGAATGACGACTGGTTCTGCACCTATAAAATCGGAGGCTCCAAAAGTACGTCCAACGGCCAGCTCATACCGACCAATATCAAAACTTTCGATTGTCACTCCAACAAGGCGGTTATAAATTTCACGATCATTTATGCGCATGCGTGCCCACCGTTCTTCGATCTCAGGTGCTACAGCGCGAACGTGCATGCCAATTTCTAGAATAGCCGCTGCATCGTCCTCGGTTAGACCTGGCGAGGAGCCTTTTGAAATCCGCTGCCAGGAAGGGGGCTGAACACCGGATATTGTGATGCGTTCTAAGCCTCCACGTTCACGCAGGCTAGTTGCCCAACTCGTAAACATTCCTTCCACAAAACCAATAGTAAGCACAAGGGACGCCACCCCGAGCAAAACACAGAACATCGTCAACAGGGAGCGCAGTTTGTGGGCACGGATTTCCGCTAGCCCATTAGTCATCCCCGCAAGAAGGTTCATGGCCGGTGTGTGAGAGTGTCGCCAACGATCCGCCCATCGAGAACTTCGATACGTCGGCGACAACGCTGCGCGATTTTTGGATCGTGGGTCACAAGTAATATCGTGCGGTTTTCTTCGGCGTTCAAACGCTCAAAAAGTTCGATGATGGTCTCCGCTGTGCTGCTATCGAGATTCCCGGTCGGTTCATCGGCGAGAATCATGCGGGGATTGTTTATAAGAGCTCGTGCGATGGCCACGCGCTGCCGTTGTCCTCCGGAGAGTTGGCCGGGGCGGTGATTGATGCGTCCTGCAAGCCCAACCGCATTGAGCGCTTCTCGCGCCCGAGCAACTTCATTTTTAGGACGATGAGAACTGTATGAAAGAGGCAGCAAAACGTTTTGAAGAACGGTGAGACGAGGTAACAGGTTAAATGACTGGAACACAAAGCCAATTTTTTCTGATCGAATAGAGGCACGTTCGTTTGGGCTGATGTTCGCAACAGAACGTCCGTCGAATAAAATCTCGCCACTACTTGGAGAGTCGAGAAAGCCAAGCAAGTGCATGAGGGTGGACTTTCCCGAACCAGAGGGACCCAAAATGCCGACGTAATCACCTTCGTAGATAGAGAAAGATGCACCGTCGAGTGCTTTGACGGTCTCCTCACCCATTTGGTAATATTTTGAGACGTAGCGGAGTTCGATTAGCGGCATCGAGAACGGATATTGCTGAGATACTAAGCGAAGAAAACAGTTGATTCCACCAAGTTGCCAAACAATATTTTATATAGTGTATAAGAAAGATGGGGGCAAATCGATGTCTTCCTCTGAGAACCAAGTAGAAGCGCGATTAGCTCAGCGGTAGAGCGCTTGCTTCACACGCAAGAAGTCGCAGGTTCGAACCCTGCATCGCGCACACCTCGGGAAAAAGGGCGTAAACGACTATTCTTTCTGGCTAGGCCTCCATGGTTCTATAGAGAAGATCAGTGCAGCGACTGTTTTTAGAACTCTCAACGAAGTCGCGGCTATGAAACGACTGACCGAGAGGTTTTGCCGACAATGTCGTCGGCTGAACACTGGATTTTCTTGAAAACTCCATAATGATGGTGTGGTGTTTGACGTACGCCTCCCCCAGAAATTTCTACAGCAGTCTGGTCATCGTTTCGAAAGCTGCGCCAGCTCCCCAAGGACTCCCTGAAAAGATTTTGGTTCTTTCACAACACACGGGTAGAGGTGTTACTCCACTTTCCCTCGCTTCTCATGCTTTTTAGGTGTTCAGGCCGACCCCGCAGGACAACCGGGTTTCCTTGTGTTCGCCTAATGACCGGAGGGCGATTTAACGCTCGTATCACCTGCCGCACATGCTGCAAAGACCCGACTTTATACTTAAAAGGATATCAGTCATCACGATTGTCCGGTTATAAGTCCCACAGCATCAGCTGGTTAGAATCTAAGGTATGCAAATCTCTGGAATCCATTTCTGTAAGTAGTAGATGCAGAGGCACTTTCTCAAACGGGTGAACGCTCAAAAGCTGCAAAGTTCTGTGCAAGGTTCCCGGCAGGTTCAATTCTTTGTGAATGATAGCGACCATCAGGTAAACGCATACCGCGATCCAGATCTGAGTCTTCACCG
>CALDSX010000071.1 GCA_937924445.1 uncultured Chthoniobacterales bacterium | reverse complement strand
ATCTATGCGGCACTGGTGATCAGAATGCTCGTGGAATTTCCCCATCTCACCGTCCTTCGCCACCTCTTGCTGAAACAGGTTCCTTCCTCTTCCACCGTGGCTGCGGCCACCATCGGTTGGCCAAAAATCTGAGATCCTAATGATTGGGTGTAATTCACCATGCAAAAAAATATTGTTTGACAGTAGTGGGTGTAAGGAATATTTTATGCATCCTTCTTTGTATTTCTATAACCAAACCAATCCGTCGGCCTAGGAAAGCGGGGTGAAAATCCCCCACTGTCGCGCAAAGGTCAAAGTCCGGGTTCGAACCGGCGGAGAAAACCGCACCGCGCCTGCAATGGTGCAACGGCAGCGCATGACTGTCTGTGCGGGGGTAGTCCTTTCTTCAACACGGGAGAGAGGGTGTCCATCAACACGTCCCGTGAAAATCAATTGAAGAAAGCACAACCATGAAAATTTGTTTTGTGAAGGTCGCGGCTGTCGCAGTCGCGCTTGTTCAAGCCTCGCTGTCCCACGCAGCTGTTTCAATCCTCGACAGCACTTATTCATTTTCGACTTACCACAACCACTCGGTATCGTCGGAGTGTGTAGTTTCCTTTGATTGGGATAACAGCGACGGGCTTTACTATCAAACTTCCACCAGTTCTTTTTCCTTCGGAGGTCTCTTTAAATGGGACGGTGCGACGCAAACCACGGCGGTTACCGGCAATTCCTCTCTATTCGCTGGAGCTAGTGCTGTGCGAATCGGAGATAACCTCTATTACAACACCAGCGATTTCTCCAATACTCAGTTTATTGCGAAATATGGTCCCTTGAGCAGCTCACCGAGTTCCTCAAACATTTCTACGGCAAACAATTGGGGCCTTTATCGGCGCTCCGCAGGGGAAATGTTTATCACGGGAGTAGTGGGTTCTGGGCTAAACGAAGTTTTTTATGCGACACTGGATAGTTCCGGCAATTTCACCTCGGCTCCTCTATCACTGGGGTTGACCATTGGTTCATCCGGGCCAATCGCCTTTGATTCGTCCAACAACATGTATTACGCGCCGGGTTTTGGCGACCTTAAAATCTACAAATTTACTTCAGCAGATGTCGCCGCAGCCATCGCTGACCCCACAAATAATCCCTTGCCCAGCCCCTCGTCTCGCTTATGGCGCAACTACAGTAGTGATTTTTCGAATGTAAGTGGCGCCACAGGCATGGCGTTTGATGCCTCCGGCAATTTGCTGCTCACACTCACCGATTTCATGAATCCCTCCTACTTGGTTCGTTTTGATGTCGATGCGTTCGGTGATTACGCCGGGTTTAGTTCCATCCTTTCCTCCACGACCAGACTTGGAGATGTCCGGTTCAAAGACGCCTCGATCTACCTTGCGAACGAAAACACCATCTTGCAGGTGGTGCCGGAGCCGAGAACTGTGATCTTACTGGCTTTGAGCTTCATCAGTATGTCTTTGATCTGCCGGAAACGGGTAAAATCATAAACGGAACCTCGTATATCTTTTGAGAAAGTGAATTTACGATATGCAGGGCTGGTCGCGATGATCCTGGCGGCCGCAGTATTCCGGCTTCTTCCCCACCCTCCGAACTTTACACCCATAGGGGCCATGGCTCTCGTTGCAGGAGCCACATTTCCTGACCGGCGTATGGCCTTCCTGCTTCCGTTGCTGGCAATGATTCTCAGCGATTGGTTTTTGGGGTTCAGTGTCGTCACACCATTTGTTTATGCGAGTTTGATGCTCGGCACGTGTGCTGGTTTTTGGATTCGCAGCAAACGCTCCTTGGCACGGGTATTTTACGGGGCACTGGCGAGTTCGGTGTTCTTTTTCATCATAACGAATTTCGGCGTCTGGCTGCTCTTTGATTATTATCCAAAAACAAATGCTGGATTAGCTCTATGTTACATGGCCGCAATTCCCTTTTTTCAGAATACTGTAGCGGGGGATCTCGTTTTTAGTGGGACCCTCTTCGGCGCGCTTTGGCTGGCAGAAAAACGCTGGCAGTGGATGCGTGAGCCCTCGTTCGCGTTACGCGCTTGATTACTCAGAATATGAAAATGAAAACACTTATCTCCCTCTGGGTCTCATCCCTTTTTTCGATTACCCCAACTACTCTCCTCCAAGCTGGAAATTACTCGCTCTCGCTTAATGATTTTTCTAACATCTACGACGCGCCAGTGCTCGGCTTTGTCGGACCGCACGGGCAGGGAAAAGCGCGCATCATGCAATCGGGCGGCACCTACATGCATCCTGACAATTTCGTCAATCCCATCTTTTTTGCCTGGGCCGACGGATACTTAGATTATCTGCCTGCGCCTGGAGTTGCAGGCATGTGTTTACAGCCGCAACAAACCCTGGGACCTGTCACGGGTGACAACTTTCATATTGCGTCTCTTGGGGATCTTAATACCACTCAAATTGCTAATGGAGTTCCCCCTGGCTCGATTACTTTGACGTTCTCCGATCCCATCCGCAATAAATCTGGGGCTGATCTGGTGGTCTTTGAAAATGGATTTATCTCTGCAGGAGGCGCAGGAGTGGCAGGCCAGGTTTTTGCGGAGCTGGCTTACGTTGAGGTTTCCAGCGACGGAATCCATTTCGCCCGGTTTCCTTCGCGTTCCTTGACCCCCGCGCGGGTCGGCGCATACGGAACAGTGGACCCGACCAATGTCTTCGGGTTGGCGGGGAAGCATGTGAATGCCTATGGCGACTCCTGGGGCGCTCCCTTCGATCTTGACTGGCTCTCCGATCATCCTTTGCACTCAGTGACGCACTCAACCTTGATGCAATCAGCCACGTTCAAATAGTGGACATTCCGGGTGATGGAACCTTTCTCGATAGCCTCGGGGATCCTATCTATGATGCATGGGTTACGTGGGGTTCTGGAGGTTTTGATCTTGAGGCTATCGGGGTGATCTCTAGGAACATGAATTTTGAAATCTGGCAAGATCTGCAAGGCCTTACTGGTGGCGAGCGGGGCGCACTGGCCGATCCTGACGGAGATGGAATCGTCAACCTCATGGAATACTCTGCGGCTCTCATGCCGCTTGCTCCGGACTTCCCCTCCGATTTGCAGTCGTTGATCTATGAGGATGGTCGCGTGGGTCTGGTATTTTACAGAGACGAGCGCGCCGTGGATCTCGTTTATGAAGTCGAGGTTAGTGACAATTTGCAGAATTGGGAAATCATCGCGCGTAGTGAGCACGGCGGATTGATGCAGCCTGTCCACCCCTACATGCCGGAAATTACCGAGAAAAGTGCTTCAACGATCGAAAGCATTCAGGTCATTCGTGAAGTGAGAGTGCGTGATATCCATGCCAACGCTCCCCAGCGTTTCATGCGTATACGCGTCCGTAAATAATCATTATGGCGAAGAAGTCTCTGAAGCAACCGCAGACCAAGGCAATAGCTTTCACCTTGATCGAATTGCTCTTAGTCATTAGCATTATCGTATTCCTAGTGGCGCTCGCAGTTCCATTGTTATCAAGCGCTAGAGAGTCTCAGCAGATGGCACAAAGCATCTCAAATTTGCGCCAGTTGGTGATCGCCAATCAAGGCTACGCTGCAGACAATGGTCGTTATTGCCCTGCGGACGATCGTTGGAACAACAAACGCTGGCACGGAGCCCGCACCTCGCCGTCTGAGCCATTTGACCCCACCAAGGGTTTCCTTTCTTCCTACCTAGGCGAATCGCGAAAAGTAGGAATCTGCCCTTTATTCCGTGATATGATTTCCGATTCGAGATCCTTTGAAATCAGCACCGGGGGCTATGGCTACAATGCCTCCTACGTTGGGGGAACACCCAGCGGGTTTTTCGAGACTGATGGTGTCAGGAGATCCATCTCTCCGAGCCAAGTCACCCGCCTCAATACTGTGATGTTCACCACAAGTGGATACGCCAATATGGACTCCATCCAAGAGTATCCCTACTGCGAACCACCATTTTGGGATTTCGGAGACGGACCAACTGAGTGGAGGCCCTCCCCCACAGTCCATTTTCGCTTCCGAGGCAAAGCACTTGTCGCTTGGGTTGACGGACGTGTATCCCAAGAGGAATGTGACCCCCGCGAAGTCGGCTACAATCCCCATGGAGGAGATGCCAATGCTCATCAACTAGGTTGGTTTGGGCCTGATGATGAGAACGGCTATTGGAATCCTAATCGAAACAACAATAGATCTAACGAAGAAGCAGACAGCCGCGCGCAATGCCCCTTTGATGCTGGGAGTTACCGTGTCGGCATTTCCCGGCCGACCCCTGATCTATGCGGCACTGGTGATCGGAATGCTCGTGGAATTTCCCCATCTCACCGTCCTTCGCCACCTCTTGCTGAAACAGGTTCCTTCTTCTTCCACCGTGGCTGCGGCCACCATCGGTTGGCCAAAAATCCGCAAACCCATAAAGGGTCTGTCCCTTTATGCGATATTTGCCCGGGGCTCCCCCATTGGCTCGAACCTGTTGCCACGCTTTCACAAGCACGTCCTCTCGGATCAGCTCTCCATACAGACTCCAAAACCGATACTTCGGCTCGGCTTTGGCTTTGCGATACAGCACGATTTGAAGCTTGCGAACTTTATCCCCTTTCGGGGCGGGCGCTGGTAGTCCTCGCGGACCGTCCCCCCGTCCTTCGCTCCT
>CALDSX010000070.1 GCA_937924445.1 uncultured Chthoniobacterales bacterium | reverse complement strand
GGGATCTGCGGATGATGAAGCTGCGCCAGAAGATCTCCGGCACCTTTCGCAGCATCGAGGCACTCGTGGACTTCTGCCGCATCCGCGGCTACGTCTCCACGGCACGCAAGAACGGCCTCAACGCTTTGGAGGCGTTGCAGCGCGTGTTCCTCGGCACCCCCTTCGTGCCAGCGGTCAACACCTCGTGAGTCTCGCCCACGTGTCGGGTGCGTGCGCCCCGCCATTCACTCACAGGTGGCCGCCCCAAGGCGGGCGGTTACCTGAGCAGTTACCCTGCCGGGAACCTTGCACAGAACTTTGCAGCTTTTGAGCGTTCACCCGTTTGAGAAAGTGCCTCTGCATCTACTACTTACAGAAATGGATTCCAGAGATTTGCATACCTTAGATTCTAACCAGTTGATGCTGTGGGACTTATAACCGGACAATCGTGAAACGGTTTATTAGGCCACCTGGGTATCGAAACTGCCTCGTTTGGATGAACGAGGTAAGCTTCCTTTGATGTAACCAAACTTGTGCAACCGATTGGCGTCAGGTGTCGATGTTATGTGCCAACAACCCTCTGCAAAGAATATCATCACCGTAGCGGGTGAAGCGCGATTCTGTTACGGTAAAACGCCAGTTCCCGGTTTTTTCAAAAAAAGGCTTCTCTTGGCCGCCACCGATGGCAGGCACTCCTCCTCCGCTGATCCAGGGAGTGAGAAAAATCGCAACTTCATCAACTAAACCTTCCCCGACGAAGGCCGCGTGGGTTTCGCCGCCACCTTCAATCAGAAGTGTCATCACGTCGCGCGAACCGAGAGTGTCCAGCACTTGAGCGGGGGATTGGCCGTGAAAGACAACGGTCCTTCCGGACCATTTATCAGTGAAAAGCTCTGCGTTTTTTGGGAGTTTCGACCTCGCTCCCGCCATAACAACTCGCAAAGGGGCACGCTCTGAGCCTCCCCTCCTAATCGTCAGGCGAGGATTATCGATTCGAAGAGTGTTTGCTCCAACCAGAATGGCATCGCACTCGCTGCGAATTTTTGCGGCGGCTTTGAGAGACTTTTCAGAGCTGAGCCAACGTCCGTTCGCCTGAGGGAGAGTCAGCGAACCGTCGAGGGTCATAGCGGCTTTTGAGATAACCCATGGACGACGGCTCGTGATAAACTTAGCAAAAGGTCGAAGGAGGATCTTGCATTCCGCTTCACATATCCCGTCGTAGACCTCAATACCGCCTTGTCGAAGAATACGCAAACCCCGTCCAGCGTGTAGCGGGTTTGGATCTACTGTGCCTATAAATACCCTGCGAAATCCAGAGCGTAAGATGAGTTCTGTGCAGGGGGGGGTGCGACCTTGGGTGCTGCACGGTTCGAGCGTCACATAAAGGTCTGCGCCACGAGCCAGCTCGGGGCATTGTAAATTTTTAACTGCCTCAACTTCCGCATGCGGACAACCGGCAGAGCGGTGCCATCCAGCGGACAAGCATTTCCCATTTTTAACTATTACAGCTCCAACGGGCGGGTTAGGGGCGGTTCTACCCACACCTTTCTGCGCCTCGCGAAGAGCTATCCTCATCCACCGTTCCGCATCGATCTGTTCTCGGCGAGTAACTGCAAAATGCGTATTTCTCACTTTGCTTTTGGAACGATGAACTGACAGCGCGCTAGGTAATTTACGCCGAAAGCCAGCACCATTACCGCGATAATTCCGATAATTGCGGCGAGAGAAACCGAAATTGGCGAGTCCCCAAGAGCTGGGATAGTGTAATCTTGAAGTAAAGCGCTAAGAACCGGCTCAGTTTCCGCATGACCTGCCTCAGAAAGAGCAGACTCAAGACCGTCCGGGAAGGAGGAGGCGAAAGGTGCCACCACCAAGGCGCAGACCAACGCAAGGATTGCCATTTTGAGGTCGGTCAGGCGCTTGGTTTCGACAAGCCATACCAATATCGCTGTCAAAGCTCCTTCTAAGAATGCCACAGGCAAATGTGCAAAAAACATCGCAGGAAAAACCACTTCAGCGCGTCCGGAACCCGAGAGGACAATCAACGTTGAACAGAGAGCGACAGCCACCAGCACCGATAAAGCGGCCGTTGCTCCCATCATTATAAAGGGGGCTTTTGAACCTCCTGACAAAAGGCCAATGGTGCCCGCGGCCAGAGCCATTGTCAGAAAATTCCCGCCTAAAGCTGTGACTCCACCATCACCAAAAACAAGAGTTTGCACCCCAAGCACGATGCCCATAAGTAAGATTCCTCCCGCCCAACCACACAAAGAGACTGCCAGTGCGCCTCCAAGAAAATGACCTGACGTTCCATGGCTGACGGGAAAGTTAAGCATCTGCAGAGAAAAAATAACTGCCGCCAAGCCTGCAAAGCGAAGAAGCGATGGGATCTCCTCAGATCCCTTGCGGAGAAATATTATGCCAGAGGTCACGAGAGTCGCTGTGCATAAAACACTCGATGCGATTGCTATCTCCGATGTGAGAGCGTGGTCAGGAATGTGCATTTGTCGAGAGGTTACAGATCTTAAAATCAACGGGGGGATTGCTTCTGCAAGGACTTTTTCAAGCCGGATAATGTGTCGGATTACAGAAGCTGTTGTTCTTGACAAAGTGTTGGGACGGGAGAAAAGTATATTTTCAACTTATTTCGCCAAACTCTACCTTGAAACATGGCCAACACAAAATCTGCTGCCAAACACGCGCGCACGTCGCTCGTCCGACGCAACCGCAACCATTCAGTCAAATCAGAGATCAAAACCCGTCGGAAACATTTTAACAACGCCCTTGAGAAGCACGACGAGGCGCTTGCCCGAGACGAGTTTCAGAAACTCAGTTCCAGACTGGATTCTGCTGCAAAGCGCGGCATCATTCACAAAAACGTGGCGAATCGCAGCAAAAGTCGTATTGCGAAAGCTCTCGGGAAGATTTTAATTAAGAGTGCCGACTGAAATTTTTCACGTAGGTTGCGCCATGAGCGCCGTCCTGCCTGAAGATTTTCATCAAAAAGCTCCCGTTGTCTTTCTGATCCACGGAATAGATGACGACGGCAGTATTTTTTGTCGGATGGGTCAGTATCTTGGCAAATCGGGATATAGGCCGTTTGTTATTGAATACTCTCCGAGTGACGGGAGAGTGGGCATTGACCAGCTTGCCGAACAAGTCCGGCCTTCCGTTGAGAAAGTTTTGAAGAACAACCCCGGGCGTTATGCCGTTGTTGGGTTCAGCATGGGCGGTCTTGTGGCGAGAGCTTTATTTGCTTCTGATAGCCCTCTCTCAGATCGCCCGGAGATTTTCATTTCAATTTCTAGTCCTCATGCCGGGACATGGATGGCGTGGTCGCGTTTGAACGAAGCAGGCAGACAAATGTGTCCAGGCAGCTCTTTTATTGATCACCTCAACGCTCGTCGCTCCTCACTTGATGGGATTCGCCTCGCCACTATCCGCACTCCTTTCGATCTGGTTATTCTGCCCTCCTCCAGTTCGATTCTGCCTGGAGCAAGAAACGACTCTGTGCCAGTTCTCTTGCATCCGTTCATGGTAAAAGATAAACGCGTGATTTGCCGTGTCATTGAGATGCTTGATGACGTTTTTTACCCACTGAAAACGCTCCCTGCGCCGAGAAGCGCAGATTTGTGCTTGCTCTAACTAGCTACCGGAGCAATTTAGTAAAAAACTCTGCTCGTCATTTAAGCAATGCTTTTCCCCAGCCGCGTCAAATGCGATTTAGAATTCTCGACCGATACATCTCTGGCCAATTACTTACCGCGGCAGGTTTTGCGATCGTCCTGCTGACAGCTATCCTTGTGCTGGGCAATATCTTCAAGCAGCTCCTCGATCTGCTCGTCAATCAGGATGTCCCAATGGAAACCGTGTTTGCTTTCATCGGTTTTGTAATCCCTGCCTCAAGTGTTTACACCATTCCTTGGGGGTTTCTCACCGCAGTCCTACTTGTCTTTAGCCGTATCTCCGCAGAGAACGAACTCCTGGCAATGCGAACCGCAGGGCTCAGCTACCCGCGGATTTGTGCGCCTGTGTTTATTCTTGGAGGGTTGTTTTCTCTATTTTGTTTATGGATCAATCTCGAAGTGGCTCCTCGTGCACAGGAGCGAATGAAACGCGCCATATTCAGTATCGCTACGGACAATCCGATTGCTCTCTTTGCCAAAGACCAGGTGATTGAAGAATTTCCAAATAGGAAAATTTACGTCACCGAAAAGAAGGGGGAAAACCTATTCGACATTCACGTCTTCGAACACAACGACCGTTTTGAAATTTTGAGAACTGTCTTTGCGAAACAGGGCCGCATTGAAACGGATATGGAGAATCGCGCCATCAAAATGCGCCTCTTTAACGCCCGCTTTGAAATTTACGATCAGCAAGATCCCCGAAATTTGAATAAATTGCGCCAAGGCATCACGATGGCAGAGACGACCATCAGCATTTCTCTGGAGGAACTTTATCAGAGAAATGAGCAGCGCAAGACGTTGAGTTCACTTACGCTTAAAGAACTCAATGCGCAGTTAAAATCCCAAAAGGGTGACCAGATGACGCGCACCCGAACCGAAGTCAGTAAAAGATATTCTTTCTCCCTTGCGTGTCTTACTTTTGCACTTGTCGGGATTCCTTTGGGTATCACCACGCAGCGACGTGAAACCTCCGCCGGATTCGGTGTTAGCCTTGTAGTTGCGTTCTGTTACTTTTTGTTTATCGAGATCGCTAACTCAATGCGCGACAATGCTGCCGTGAAACCTCATCTTCTAATGTGGCTGCCTAACCTGCTCTTTCTCATCCTTGGAGCGTGGTTGTTTGTCAAACTCAACAAACGCTAAAAATCTCAGCGGCGTGCCATATACAAGCCGACAATACCAAATGTAAGGCACTTCGTTTTGGCCTCACTAAAGCCTGATTCAAGCAAAAGATTTTCCATCGCTTGACCCGAGGGAAACTGTTCAATCGAGCCCCCCAAATATTTGTAGGCGGAGGTCTCTCCAGTGGCCCAACCAGCAAGCAGGGGTAGAATTTTATGAAGATAAAAACGATAAACCATCCGCACAGCAGGTTTCGTCGGAGTTGAAAAATCGAGAATATGAAGTGTTCCACCTGCCCGCAACACCCGTGCACATTCGATGGCGGCTTTTCGATAATCTCGCATATTGCGAAATCCAAAGCCCACGGCCACAGCATCAAAGCTAGCTTCCTCAAATGGTAAAGCCAATGCGTCTGCAAGAACGAGAGGCGCACAACCTTTTGAGGCCGCAAGATCAAGCAGCGGCTGGCAGAAATCAGCTCCAATGATCTCTGCATCCGGAAGACATTTACGAATCGCAAGCCAAAGATCCCCGCTGCCGCAGGCAAGATCAAGAACCCTTTTCGGCGCAAAAATCGCCAACTGCCGTGCCGCTGCTTTGCGCCATAAAAAATCTATCCCACCGCTGAGAAAATGATTAGCGAAATCATAGCGTTGACTGATTCGCGTGAACAAATCGCGCACAAATTCAGGGTCTCGTCGGGCAGCTTCGGCGTGGGGAGAAGAGTCAGACATCGCTAATTACACTACGTTTGCCACATCGGTCTTGGGGCAGGTCATGTTGCCACCCGAAGGATTGATCGTGCTCGCGAGAGGATTTGAACCTCCAAGGGTTTCCCCACACGGTCCTGAGCCGTGCGCGTCTGCCAGTTCCGCCACGCGAGCGCTCTTTGAGAGATCAACCTAACAAACATCCGAGACAAATCAACAGTCAACACGAGATTCCTTTGACAATCAGCGAGCGGATTTGTCCCGGCCACGGGCCCGTTTTCTGTGTGCCCGTGTGAAGTGCCCCGCTGCAAGAGCACCAATGATAGATAGCTCTCCCGCAAGACAAAGCGCCGCAGCGACTTCTGCAAAAGCACGCGCTTTACCGGGGCCTCGCAGGCCCAATATATCAAGACACGCTGCCTGCGAGGGGAGATGAGTGCCGCCGCCCACCGTGCCGACAATTAAAGCGGGCAATGTAACAGTAGCACGCAGTTCGGGAGACGCTGTCTCTGTTTTCTCCATTCGCGTTACGCCAACTGCAGATTCGGAGACACACGCCACGTCTTGACCGCAGGCAAGATAAAGCGCTGCTAGGCCGTTGGCAAAATGGCCCTGCACGCCAATCGTCCCACTCATGACCGCCCCCATGGCCGACATCCGCCAATAGCGCTCCATCTCGAGAACACCAACGCCCAAATATTTGCGAAGGAGGGAGTCCACAATTATCACTTCGGCTGAAACTTTTCGTCCGCGAACTGATTGAAAAGCCAATGCACTCGCTTTTTTATCGCCGGAAAAATTTGCCTCCACGTAATGTCGCACAGGTTTGATCGGACTCGACTCAAGGATAAATTCGCAAACTGCTTCCGCTGCGATCGTGGCCATGTTCTGGCCCGCAGCGTCTTTCGTGAAGAATTCCAGGTGGAAGTATACATGATTTCCGTCAAGCGAAAACCCAACATCGTTCAAATAACCGTGGGCCGTAGTCGAGGCGGCGGCGGCTTTGAAGTCATCAACATGCGCCGTGGCCCAATTCACAAAAAGCCCCGCTTCGCGCAGCGAGCTAAAGACAAAGCCAGGCGATCGCGCCACGCCCTCCGATAACAAAGCCACTGCACTGCCTCCTGCCTCCGAAATAAGCAAACATCCTCGATTATAAGAAGCAACTAACGCTGCTTCTGTGGTCGCCATAGGAATGTAGTAATCGCCGTTCGCATGAATTCCATTCACCCGGAGCGGTCCTGCCAGACCAACAGGGATTTTTACCGTTCCAATCAAATTTTCGATGTTTGCCGCAAAGACCTCTCCGCTTGGATGCTCCAGGGCGCTGCGCGCCTCCCCGTTGAGATTTACCAGACTCAACCGCTTTTCCACTGCGTCAGATGTGGCAATTGAGCCGCCTGGCACGCGTGGAGGTAGTTTGCCCTGTCTTGGAGCCATACGTTGCGAGGCAAATTCAACTCCACCTTGCACATCGGAAAGGGATCGTAAATGCTCAAGCGTCTTTTGCGAGGAACGAGGCATAAACCATCTTTCTTCTAATTCACAAGCGATTTGTTTTGGAAGCCGGGTTTATAAAATGCGAGCTTGATCTGACGACTTGGAGCTGTTAAGCCACCACTCCCAAGAACGACAAGTTTCAGAGGCTGATTAGCCAGTAGCGCTCGTTGCAGGATGCAGAGCGCTGCAGCGTGAATGTCGGATCCATCACTCGCCAGCTCTGAGACGCACGTCTCCCCGGTCAAAGTTTTAATTTTACAAGACCTCACATTCCACGGCGCCGTCCGGGCTATATCAACCTCTCGATGAGTTTTCTGGGTAATCTCCTCAGCCTGCGCTTTAGGCTTGAGCTCGAGAACGCGCCAAGCAGCTCTATCCTTCTCAAATGGT
>CALDSX010000069.1 GCA_937924445.1 uncultured Chthoniobacterales bacterium | reverse complement strand
AGCAACAGCGACCGTGCGGCCATATCCTTGGGCTGGCCCAGCGCATTGCGCCAGTTCCAGCGCGCGCACAGTTCACGGCTCAGGCGCGAGCGACACCACTCGGGATGTTCGTCCAGCAGCCCCCGGATCCAAACGATGTCCGCGCCGTTCAACTGGCGGCCTTGCATCACCAAGACGCTTGTCATGGCGAGCAAGATACGGCAGGCACCCCTGGTGAATTCAGCAAAAAACGAACTTTTTTCTGTTGCGTTCGGGGGGGGTAATCTATTCTTCGGTTACTGATGGTCCCATGGTGGGACTACCTGAGCAGTTACCTTTCTTAACTCTTTGAGACGTGCATTTTCAAGATCGTCAAGAAAAGCTTTTCTATTGGGCCAAGGGCATGGGCCTTTCAACCAAGTCGGCATACGATGCCCACGCGATGTAAGAAAGGCCACCAACGCTGGAAAACTCTCCTCAAAGGGACCGCGATAGCCCTTGGGATACCAGATAAAATGCCCGATCCCAAGCGAGGGAAACTCTTCACCCGCATTCCATGTGACAAGACCCGCTATCGTGCCGCCACATTCGTTTTGCCAGATGCGTCGCCCAATTTCCAGTGCTTGCGCATCGGAAAGTCGAATTCCCTCAGCGTTGGCTAACCCCGTCAGGAGCCCCAGGAGTGCGAACAGAAAAAGCGAGCGCAGCATGGTTACAAATATATCAGATAGGCCCTTCCGCCAAGTCCGCAGTGGGAATCGATTTGAAATCTCGGTCTGATGTTTTAGGCAAAGCAATCGAGGCTAAAAACAAACGAACACCGGCTGGCTGTTGCAAAGACTCGCTACAAGCTTATGTTTTTATTTCATCCTGATCCGTGTGCGATCATCGCTTGCGTTTCTATTTCTCTCCTGTCAACTTTACTTGTATGTCTTCTCAAGGAAAGTCGCCACAGAGCGTCAGGGATCAGGATAAGGTCAATCCAAAGTCTCTTTTGCCACTAATCTTTTTAACGGTCGTTATTGATCTAATCGGATTTGGCATCATAATTCCGGTGCTGCCTCTTTATGCCGACAGGCTTGGAGCGTCGCCTTTCGAGATTGGTGTGCTGATGGGCATTTTCTCCGGGTTACAATTCCTTGTTGCTCCAGTATTTGGGCGTTTGTCGGATCGTTACGGCCGACGTCCGCTCCTGTTGCTGAGTATGTTGGGCAACATCATCGGGTATCTAATTATGGGGCTAGCAGATTCACTCCCCATGCTACTTTTAGCGCGTGCTATCTCAGGCATCAGCGCTGCCAGCATTTCGACCGCGCAAGCCGCCATCGCCGATGCCACACCTCCCTCCCAGAGAGCGCGAGGAATGGGGATTATAGGCGCCGCATTTGGTATAGGGTTCATTTTAGGACCCCTTATTGGCGGATTGATGAGCCTAATAAGCCCTGCGGCCCCCTTTTTTTTCGCCGCAACCAGTGCGGCATTTAATTTCCTGCTGCTCTGGCTGCGGTTTCCGGAAACTCTCTCTGTTCAAAACCGTCTTGTGTCCGTGTCTAGTGATTCCTCAGCTTGGGCAGGTGCGTTGCGGGATCGACCGATGGCTGCCTTAATAGGAGCTTATTTTTTACAGACTACCGGGTTTTCCATCATGACGGCCATGTTTGCGTTATTTACCCAGGAACGTCTTGGGTTTGGCATCAGGGAGAACGGCTTCATTTTTGCTTTGATCGGGGTGGTTGCAGCAGTGATTCAAGGACGGCTCATCGGTCGGTTAGTGGCCCGGTATGGGGAGCGGTTTCTTGCCCTTGTGGGTGTGGTATTAACTACGCTGGGCCTTGCGGCGCTTCCGTTCATTGAAGGAGTTGGCACGCTTTTAATTGTGAGCGTGGTTATTTCAAGTGGTAACAGCCTCTTTACGCCAACCGTTAATGCCATGGCGTCCCAACTCGCGGCCGCACACAGGCAAGGGCGGGCACTTGGTGTTCTGCAATCGTCAGCAAGTTTGGCTCGATTTTTGGGGCCTCTCTTTGGCGGATGGCTTTTCAAACTACATCCCCGCACCGCTTTTCTTATTGGAGCCTTGCTCGTGGCTGCCTCTGGTTTGCTCGTGCGTATCGAAATTAACAACGAACCCTGCGCTTAACGTCTCAGTTGGATTTTGAGGCCGCCTCTTTTTTCTACAGAACTCTTTGAACCGCTGTTAAAAATAGCGGAGAGCGCCGGAAGCTGCTAAATTCCAAGCCATCCACGGAATGATGATGGCTGCAGCAGTTCGAGAATTAAGTCGGACTTAAGAATCGCCAGGCCTCTTTTGAGTCGCTAGTTGAAGGGTCGTCTTTAATTTCCCATGGGATTTTTCGACAAAATTTCAGCCTTCAAATTTAACAAATGATACAAGAAACTCTTCTTTTCGAGCCTCTCGTTCGACAGCTGAGCTATGCAAAGCTTGCAAATGCAGGCGTTTATGTAATCTTTCCCCTCAATTGGGGCAGAGGCAGTGTTGATTTTCGTTTTATCTAGGCGTCCATAGCTCAGCTGGATAGAGCAACGGATTTCTAATCCGTGGGTCGCAGGTTCGAGTCCTGCTGGACGCGCCTATAAGTTCTAGGGGATATCTTCTGCGCAAGGCGGTTTTGTGAAGTGAAAGATGACAGAGGCGGGGTTGTCGAGGAGCCACTCGACACCAAGAGACTTTGATGATAAAAAGATTGTGTGGCGAAAAGAAAAAGCAAATCACCCACCAAAAACCTCTTTGTCGCTGGTCTGCTGCTTATTGGGTTTGCCGTTGGAGGAGGCTATTATCTGTCTAAACAAACGGGGGATCCCTACCGAACGGTTGAGCCGCTGGATTCGACAGTTTATTTGCGGGACGCCAATGGTTTGCGGGGTAACATATATAAAATCAAAGGTGAAGTGTATGAGCAACTCGCGTGGCGAACAAGCGGTGCCCGTTTGATTTCTGTGCGGGAAATGAACACCAAGAAAGAGCCTTCTGAGAGCGAAATCATACCACTATTGCTCCCTTCAGCCCTGAAGGATTCTCAATTGCAGAAAGGGCAGATCTTCCATTTCCGAGTGGAAGTTCGAGAGGGTGGCGTCTTGACAGTGGTCTCTCTTGCGAAAGCCTGAGCAGAGGCCGTTTTACTTTGTTGATTGCGCACCAGGTTTTTCGAGGAAGCCCTGGTCTTGAGTCGAAGCGAGTTCAGAAAGGCTGTTGAGTCCCAGCCATGAAGCTACCAAAAGGATCACCAGTAGGACGATTGCACCCGCGCGGGCGACGCTCAGCTTTGAGTGCCGCCTTCCAGATTGTCGGGCGATGCGCTTTTGTTTAATCTGCGCATCTAACATCTTGAGCAGCGCTTCAGCCTCATTTTGTTTATTATCCTCAGCGGTTCTCTCTGCTGATGAACAATCGGGGCCTTGGGGCGATGTGTTGGACATTTCCATCTAAAAGTTTCACTTGGGTTGAGACGAAGGTGTGTGAGGTGGTGGTGTATGAAAGGCTTGCGCTTTTTGGAATTAAAGTCAAACATCCACGCTCAAGGCTTTTCGATTGGAATCTAGCTACCAAACCGCCTCACTTATGACACCCTACATCCTCCCCTTTGCCTTATTTGCAGGGCTTTTTGCGTTGGCACCCATTCTAAATGCCACACCTTGGTTTAACTCCGGGTCACTGCATGGAAAGGGTGATCTGGTGATTTATCTGGTGCAAACGATGGTTTGCGGATTGGCACTGCTTGTGAATTTGCGGCATTACAAGATCGGTGCAATTGCTCAGCCGCTCATGACGGTAGCCATTGCTTTTTTGGTGTTGCTGATCTGGGTTGCGCCTGTTCTGCTCCCGGGAGCGGAACCGAGGAACGATGGTTTTAATCCCGAGATTTTAGGCGACGCAGGGCCCTTATTTTGGTTTGTTGTCGTTGTCCGATTTATTCGTCTGGTTGTTGTTGTTCCAGTGATGGAGGAGGTCTTTTGGCGAGGTTTTTTGCAACGCTACCTCATTAAGGAAGATTTCCAATCCGTGCCATTTGGCTCTTACTCACATTTTTCTTTTTTTGGTGTGGCACTTGCTTTCATGTTGGTTCACCGGCCCGAAGACTACCCTGCGGCTTTTGTTTGCGGGATACTTTACGGTTGGATTGCATGCAGAACGAAAAGTCTGGCGTCTTGCATAGCTGCCCACGCACTGACAAATTTTCTCCTGGGTATTTTTATCATGTCCACACGGCAATGGGGTTTCTGGTGACATTGCCCCATTGTTCTGCTAGGTTTAGTAAGATATGCAAACCGGTTTCTTTGGAAAATGTTTTATTGCGATCTCTGCAGGTTTTTTCGCTGCAGTGCTCTATCACTACGTTTGGATGAATGTGATCGTTGGGGCAGACCGCGCTCTTAATGAGGGTTACAGGCACCGAACTACCATAGAATGAACAAGCGGACAGAGTTCGAGGAGGATCCTCGCTTTTGAAGGTTGGCATTGCGCAGATTAATTCCACTGTTGGCGATTTCGATGGGAATTCCTCGAAGATCCTTGCTGCATTCGAAGCCTTGGCTGCGGCCCAGGCGGACATTGTAGTAACCCCTGAACTTTGCCTGGTAGGCTATCCTCCACAAGATCTGGTTTTCAAGTCGGACTTCGTCTCATCGAATCTTAATGCCCTCGAAAGACTGCGATCGCATGCGGCAATTATTTCGCCAATACCGTTGATAGTGGGATTTTTAGATTTCAACCCCACCGAACTCGGTGCCCCGTTTTACAATTCGGCCGCTGTTCTGCAACGGGGAAGTGTGCCTGTTATCGCCCGTAAAATGCGGCTGCCAACTTATGATGTCTTTGACGAAGCTCGGTACTTTGCCCCTGGGAAAGAGGTCACAAGCTTGTTGGTCGGCAAATCCAGAATCGGGTTGACCATTTGCGAGGATGTTTGGTCTGAGGAATTCTTGGACAGGCGTTATCCGAGAGATCCGGTTGCTGAGTTGGTGGCCGCGGGCTGTGATCTTATATTGAATCTGAGCGCATCGCCCTTTAACCTCGGCAAACCGAGCAGGCGGCTCCAGATGCTTCGAAGCATCAGTTCAATGCATCGTGTTCCTATCGTTTATTGCAATGCTGTCGGTGGCAATGATCAGCTTGTGTTTGACGGCACTTCAATTGTCGTTCGCCCCAGCGGTGAAGCAACAGCTTTGGCATCTTTCAAGGAAGACACCAGAGTTGTTGATTTCGACCTGAATTCAGACTTTGCTGGGGAACTGAGTGCAACTTTTGGAACCGGGCGTGAGGAGATTGTTGCCTCACTCCATGATGCTCTCGTGCTGGGACTTCGAGATTACATGAACAAATGCGGCTTTTGCTCTGCCGTTCTTGGCCTCAGCGGTGGAATAGACTCTGCTGTGACAGCTTGTCTTGCTGTGGCCGCTCTAGGCCGGGAAAATGTAATGGGGGTCGCGATGCCGTCGCGATTTTCTTCACAGAGCAGCCTTGATGATGCCAAAGCGTTGGCACTAAATTTAGGCATACGCTTCGAGATACAGTCTATTGAAGCTACCTTCCAGCTTGTCAAATCCCAGCTTGCCCCAGCCTTTGCGCCTCGGCCTGAGGATGCCACTGAGGAGAATATCCAAGCACGATTGCGGGGTTTAATCCTAATGGCTTATTCCAACAAATTTGGCCATCTTTTGCTGACGACAGGCAATAAAAGCGAGTTGGCTGTGGGGTATTGCACTTTGTACGGCGACATGAGCGGGGGGCTTGCGGTATTAAGCGACGTTCCAAAGACGCGTGTTTATGATCTTGCCAAGTGGATCAACCGCGAGCGCGAAATCATACCCAACTCCTCTATTTCCAAACCCCCCAGTGCGGAATTGCGTCCAAACCAAACCGATCAAGATACGCTTCCGCCTTATGATATTCTTGATGAGATTTTGCGTCTTTCAATAGAAGAACACCTTTCCGCCAGAGAGATTTCAGAGAGGGGGTTTCAACGAGAAACGGTGGATTGGGTTTTACGGAAAGTGCGTTTAAACGAATACAAGCGACAGCAGGCTGCTCCCGGGCTCAAAGTCACCTCAAAAGCGTTTGGGTTTGGACGACGTATGCCAGTGGCCCAGGCCTTTGCAGGCTGAGGTCAAGCAGAGGCTTGACCACCCTTTCTGGTTTTGGAAAAATCAAAAGCCCTTATACAGGAGTTTATGCAAGCACAATCCGCAGGAGATTCATCTTTCGCGTCCTCCAACGCCGAGCGCAAAAACGCCCTCGTCGTTGCGGCATATTGTGCGACATTCCTGAAGGCCGAGATGCTTCATGTTTATCGTCAGATAGACTCTTTGAAACGTTACCGTGCGGTCGTCGTCGCGCGCAAGGTCGAAAACGAGGAGCGTTTTCCTTTTAGTCCAATTGTTATTCATTCCAAGTCGTGGGACCACGAGCTAAGGCGATTCCTCAATCGGAACCTTTTCAAACGGCCAAACTTCCTATCGCCCGCTGAGGCACGACGTTTAGTGTCTTTGCTCGAAGGTCTCAGCCCAGATGTTGTCCATATTTATTTTGGCAATGTTGCCACGTATCTGCTGCCTTTCCTCCGGATAAATCAACTCCCCACGATCATATCTTTCCACGGAGCGGATGTACGCGTAAATCTCGACTCTGATCAGTGGCGCGATGCAATGGCCGAGACCCTGCACCGCGCCACCCTGATCCTTGCGCGCTCAGAGTCAATCGCCCGTACGGTTGCGGAGCTCGGTGCAGCACCCGACAAAGTGCGAATTCAACGGACAGGTATTCCCCTCTGTTATTTACATTATATTCTGCGGGAACCGCCATCTGACGGAGCTTGGCGCATCTTACAGGCCTGCCGTTTGATTGAGAAAAAAGGGCTCAAGACAACACTTTCGGCCTTTGCCATTTTTTTGAAAAACTACCCCAATGCCCGTCTTGTTATAGCGGGTGAGGGGCCGATGCTCGATGGGCTGCAAACGATCGTTTCCACTCTTGGCATATCTCGAAGCGTGGATTTTACAGGGTTCCTCGATCAGTCGGCGTTGCGTGAGCAATATGCTGATAGTCATATTTTTGTCCATCCTAGCGAAACACCGCCGGATGGCAACGTGGAGGGTATCCCAAATTCACTTCTCGAGGCGATGGCCACGGGGCTGCCGGTCGTGAGCACTCGACATGGTGGTATCCCCGAAGCAGTGGAGGATAATGAGAGCGGCTTTTTGGTTGAAGAGCGCGACGCAGACGGTGTCGCACGTGCGCTCCTTAACCTGGCCCGCGACAGGGAGCTCTACGAGAAAATGTCTAAAAAAGCTGCCGAGGCAGTTTCAGATAAGTTCAATATCCGCTCGCAAATTCCTCTTTTGGAGTCGCATTACGATGAGGCAATGCGTCGTTATCACAAGCGAGACTCCTAGAGACTCTGCTTATGTCGTCCCTTTCGACTAACCCTGGCAAAATCTCGTGTCTGAAAAAGCTTAGGTATCGCGCTGAGTGGTTTGGGGTATGGCTTTTGGCACGTCTTGTTCCTCTGCTCCCAAGGAAAGGCTCTCTGCTTTTGGCGCGGGTGTTGGGTGATATTTGGTTTTTCTTGGACACGAATGCCAGGAAGGTCGCGCTCGCAAATCTGAGGCTTGTTTTTGGCCACACGATGCCTTCTCAATCTCTCCCTCCTATCGCACGGCAATCGTTTCGCACACTCGCCCGCACGGCTCTTGATATGATGTGGGCACGCAGACTAAATGGTTCGAATTTCGCTGAGTGGTTTTTTTATGAAGGATTGGAAGCAGGCGAAAAGATCATCAAAGAGCGGGGTGCAATTATCGTCCTCTACCACTTTGGTGCGTTCGAGTGGGTTGGCCTAGGAATGGGCTACAAAGGGTGGCAAGGTGCCGCGCTCACACAGGAATTTAAAAACCCGCTTCTGGCTCCTCTTTACAATACTATCCGCGCATCGAGTGGGCAACAGGTTGTCACGCGTCGCGGAGCATTGCTACATCTGCTGCGTAAACTTGGACGTCGCGGTTTGGTTGGTATTTTGGTGGATCTCACTCTCCCTCCGACCCAGCCAAGCCGAATTGTCTCGGTGTTTGGATATCTGACGAACGTGCCTTCGATTCATGCGATTTTGCATAAACGCACCGGCGCACCTTTGATACCAATCGAAGCGATTCCTGAACCCGACGGGCGCTGCCGCATTGTCGTTCACCCTGCCCTTCCCGTCTGTCGGGACATGGATGAGGGAGAAATCGTGCGATTGACTTGGCAATTCCTCCAGGAGCGCATTCGCGCCCATCCCGAACTCTGGATTTGGCCCTATAAACATTGGAGATTTGTGAATCCGAACAATCCCGCATCGGCACCTTTTTATGCAAACCGATCGAGTGTTTTCGATAAAAAACTGCGCCTCGAAGGAGTTGCTGATAACTGATAAAGTTGTTACTTGACGCCGATCTGATTCCCCGCAAACGCCAAAGAAAAACAGGCTGATACGCATAGTGTTTTAACCCCAAAATACCCCGATCTAGCCATAATATCATCGGCACTTTTTTTAATCACAAAGGGGCTGTGGCCTTCACTCTTCGGTCGCTTCCCATGCCAAATGACCAATGCTTCATGGTAAACGAATTTCTGACTTTGCAAAAAGCCAATTCCCCGTTTTGTTGTTCTTATGGATTCATTGAAAATAGCGGTTCTTGCAGGGGATGGGATTGGCCCCGAGGTAATGGCTGAGGCTTGCCGTGTGCTTGATGCGGTGGCGAAAAAATTTCTTGTTCCGATGACGTTCGAGGAAGCGCTCGTGGGTGGTGCCGCAATAGACGCTGTCGGGCAGGCGCTACCTCAGGAAACGGTTGAGGTTTGTGAACGTGCAGACGCGGTCTTATTTGGCTCTGTGGGTGGACCTAAGTGGGAAAACCTGCCGCCAGATGAACAACCGGAACGCGCTGCGCTGCTGCCTTTGCGCAAAAGATTTAAGTTATTTGCAAATCTCCGGCCCGCTGTTTGTCTGCCCGAACTGACACATGCCTCGCCAATTCGTGCAGACCTTATTAATGGAGGATTTGACGTTCTCTGCGTTCGTGAATTAACCGGCGGACTTTACTTCGGGCAGCCTAAATTCAGGGGACAACAGAATGGTGAAGAAACAGCCGTGGACACTATGGTTTATCGTCGATCCGAAATTGAGCGGATCGGTCGGATTGCTTTTGAAGCTGCCCGTGGAAGAAATCAACGCCTTACTTCCGTAGACAAAGCAAATGTGCTCGAGAACGGAGTGCTCTGGCGGCAGGTGATCACTAACCTCGCTGCCGAATACCCAGATGTGGAACTCCGCCACCTCTACGTGGACAATGCGGCTATGCAATTGATAAAAAACCCCAAGAGTTTTGATGTTGTTCTCGCTGAAAATCTCTTTGGAGACATCCTGAGTGATGAAATGGCAATGATCGCGGGCTCCCTTGGGATGCTCCCCAGCGCGAGCCTTGGAACAACCATGCACAACGATAGAAGGTTTGGGCTATATGAACCAAGCGGGGGTAGCGCCCCGGATATTGCAGGGAGGGGCATAGCAAATCCAATTGCTCAAATTCTTTCTGCAGCTCTTATGTTGCGATACACTTTTGGCCTCAATCACCTGGCAAACTCGATCGAAAAGGCTGTGCGCGATGTCATACGGGACGGGTTCCGCACGGCAGACATCATGAGCGCCGGCTGTCGCCAACTCGGAACGGCTGAAATGGGAATGACGATTGCATCCCGGATTTAAATGATCGCCGACTCTTTCAGATCGGGATTAAGAAATTCTTGATGAGCGAAATGCCGCCCCACCAACACTGCCCGGAAAGAGGCGGCCAGAGGTGGTATCTTGTGACGCTGATCATGCTCTGGACACTCATCTATCTTCCCGGACTCGGAACTCCTGAGTTCAAAGGGGAGGAACCTCGCAGAGTCCAGCCTGCTCTTGCGATGATGGGATCCGGCGAATGGATTGTCCCGCACATCGGCGGGGAACCGTACCTTAATAAACCGCCACTTATCAACTGGCTGGTCGCCACCGCTTTCTTCATAGGAGGTCAGTCGGAGTTCTCTGCACGAATGGTCTCTACGCTAGCTGTGCTTGCGATGATGTTGGGCATTTTTCTCTTTTCGAACCAATGGCTCGGATCGGAGCGCGCATTTCTGGCAGCGCTATTCGCAACAACGCATGTGAGCATAATTGATAAGGGTCGTCTCATTGAGATTGAGGCGCTTTACATCGCACTTTTCAGCCTAGCGCTTGTTGTCTGGTTCCGAATGTTTCTGACTCCTTGCCATGGAAATTTGCTCTGGCGAGAATGGTCTTTATGGAGCGTGCCATGGTTTTTTCTGGGATTGGGTATCCTTGTGAAAGGACCGATTCATCTGCTCTTTTTCTATGCCTTGGTGATCTCGATGATTACTTTGCACAATCGCTGGCGCACATTCTTCTCTTGGGCGCACCTTGGGGGAGCTCTTCTGGGCGTCTCAATTTTTCTGGCTTGGACACTGGCACTCTTTCAAAGAATTCAAGGCGAGGTCGCTTTGAAAACGTGGCGTGGGCAGATGGGAAGCCGTCTTGCGGGGGAGCCTGACCGTCTGATCTCTTATGAATTTCTTCTCAATCTTCCAAAAATCCTGATAAATTTTCTTCCCTGGACTCTTCTGGTTTTTGCGGTGCTTTTACTTCAAAGACGAAACGTCCATCAGACCAATCCGGGAGGCGATCGTGATGGTCTTGAACTGACGGCCCGGGCTTTGGCTCTCGGCGCATTACCTTTATTTATTATCCTGGCGTTCATCCCCGGCATACTTCCTCGCTACACCATGCCGCTTTTTACACCTACCGCGATTTGGCTGGCTTGTGTTTTGCCTCCGTTTGGAAACCCGGTAATTCGCCTGTGGGAGATAACCAATCGGACTCTTGGCGGCATAGTGGCTTTGGCAACGGCCGCGGCTTTTTTCCTCACCACCTCAAGCATCGGCTGGCTGTTTTGTTTTCTGGCGGGATGCTGTTGTTATTTTGCATTCAAAAAACCGCGCGGCGAAATGGACGGAGCGATCTGCGCTGCACGCACCGCTGCTGTGATAGCGGGTGGTGTGTTGATTTATGCGGGTGCCGTAGCTCCCCGCTTGGAGGCCTACGATGATGTGCGGCCTGTCGCGCGAGAAATTCTCGCCCGGACGAAAAACGATGCCTCAATTTGCCTGGTTGATCCCGATTCTCGCCCATTTATTGCATACCTTCCCCCTTCTGTGCGCTTTGCACGACGTTTTTCCGAGGTTCCCGGCGGAACCTCCCACGTGATACTTAAAGCCTCTGCGCTTTCAATGCTAAAGGTTCAGGACCGCGAGAAGTTGATTGATATCTGGGAGTTTAAAGACCGAGGGCGTGAGCCTTTTGTTCTTTGCACCCTGAAAAATGTATTGCCTCCTTCGCCTTTAAACTGAATGTTGCTTTTTTAATGCAAAGCATTTCTGAGATATTCTGTTCTCTAGCAAAGTGGTTTTCACGCGAGAGCGTCGGATTGGTGCGCGACATCGCAAAAACTTTCGCACCAAAGTTGATGGATCGCTACATGGTGGTCTCTTTCGTGGTGCCTTTCTTCTATTGCATGCTCGGATTTATCGGCATCTGGCTGGTTTACGATTTTGGCCAAAACGGGTTGAGTATGCTCACAGACATGAAAGTACCAATCGGTTCCGTGCTGATTTTTTATATGACCATCCTGCCCCAGGTGATCGTTCTTACGCTTCCCATCGCATTATTGCTAGCCTTTCTCTACACACTGATGCGTATGTCGCGCCGCAACGAAATTCTAAGTTTCCTCACTGTTGGAGTCAGTTTGCCCCGATTACTTGCCCCGCTTTTTTTGATTTCGCTGCTGGTTGTTTGCCTGAGCACGATTCTTAATGACAGTTTGGCACCCAATGCCGAGCGCGTGAGCAAAGAGTTGATGAAAGAATTTCAGGGTCGCGAGCGAGATTTGAACTATCTTTTTGGGGTGGTTTTTCGCAACCGCACGGATGGTCGCATTTGGTATGCAACACGTCTTGCATTACGTGGGGAGAGAGAGGCACGAGGACTGCAAGTGTTAGTTACGGATAAAACCGGAGCGGTGCGAACGAAGTTTTTCGCCCATCGCGCAGTCTATGACCGCTTTGATGGCTCATGGCGTATGTTCGGAGCTAAGAGAGTAGATTACGCGGAAGATGGTTCAATAGAACTTGATGACGACCGACGGGAAATTGTGATCACCGGATGGAGTGAAACACCGCAACAGATCGCAAGTTCGAATATGAAGGCCACCTCAATGGGAACCGAAGAATTGCGCGAATATTTGGATTTCAACAAAGGATTTTCCGATGCACAACTCGCTCCGTTTCGCACCCATCTCCATTTTCGAAGATCCACACCTTGGATCTGTTTTGTCGTCTCGTTGATGGCTGCTCCTCTGGCGGTTGTTTTCAACAGGCGGGGCATGCTCTCCGGCGTGACGACTGCTATCGCGCTCTTTTTTGCGCTCTGGTTTTGTTCGCAACTCTTTCTCGCGCTTGGTGAAGGGAACCGCCTAGACCCAATAACAGCCGCGTGGCTGCCGGTCTGTTCTTTTGGCATTCTGGGAATTGTGCTTCTCTGGCTCCGCAGCACAAATCGTGAAATGGATGTGCGGGGCATCACAGACGCTCTGAAGCGGCTCCCCGAAGACCTGCGCAGAACGTTTATTTCCCCCTCCACTAGACGTAGCCGAGCATGAGTATCATTCCAACAAAGATTCAGCATTGGGAAATCAAACCACGGGCAGACGTGTGCGCCCGCAGCGGGCGACCTTTTGCGGACAAGGAGACCTTCTGGACGCTTCTCTTTGATGACGGGGTGGATTTTCGACGGGAAGATGTCTGCGAGGACGCATGGAAAGAAATTCGTGACGCTCCAGAAGGCACTTTGGAAAAACCGTTTTCATTTTGGAAATCACGCTACACACTCCCGCCTGCAGAGCAGCCGGAACCATTAGGCAAAGAGGGCGCGGAGCAAATGCTGCGTCGCCTGATGAACGAACTCTCGGCGGCAGGGACCAACACCTGTTACATTCTCGCACTCATGCTTGAGCGAAAGCGTGTGTTAAAACAAACCGACTCCCGATTTGATGAACAAGGGCGGATTCTGATTTATCAACACAACGTAACTGGCGAAGTATTTATGATCCGCGACCCTATGTTGCGACTCGATCAGATCGAACCCATCCAGCGCGAGGTCTACGCCATTCTTGGCGGCCCAGAATCAGGTTAAACCGAGCATTTTAACTCTTAACATCCGTTTCCGTTGCCCATCCGCTCTGCTGAATTCCATTCGCCAATATCGCCTTGCGTCAGTTGGATTGCTCCCTCAAGTTAAGTAAAATGAGGCTTTCACTGGCAATCGCAGCTTTTTCTTTTTTTAGTCTCCTGGCCTGGCCGTGCGTTGCTCTTGCCGGTGGAAAGACCGTTCCAATACCTCTCGCCAATGGATTTGATTATCCTGTCGGGCCGCCCGATGCAAAGAATTATTACAAATCGCGTGGGTTTCGGCCCAACGGACATCTCGGGGATGATTGGAACGGTATGGGTGGAGGAAACACTGACCTCGGAGATCCGATTTACTGTGTTGGAAATGGGATCGTCGTCCTAGCTCGCGATGTCCGTCTCGGGTGGGGTAACTGTGTGATCGTTCGGCACGCCTTCAAAAAAGATGGAAAAACCCTCATGGTTGACACCTTATATGCGCACCTTCAACGCGTTGACGTCCGTGAAGGTCAGGTGCTGAAAAAAGGGCAACGCGTCGGCACGATGGGCAGCAACCGGGGTATGTATATGGCGCACCTTCATTTTGAAGTCAGAAAAAACCTGAATCTTGGTATGGATCGCACAAAATATGCCCGCGATTTATCAAACTATTGGGACCCCACTCTCTTCATCGCCTCTCACCGAAAACTACCGGGTTCGGGATTTGCAAATGTGCCTGTAGATACATTTTCCAAAGATCGCACTTTCAACCCCCCGGTGGATGAAGCAAAACTAAAAGGGGGGAAAAAGAGGGATGGCTCCTCGAAAGCATCAAATGTTAAAAAATCACGAGGTTCATCTTCGAAGATTATACTCAAACTCAATAACTACAAAGATATCCTCGAGGATTTATGAGAGACCAAACAAGACTTTACTTCGCAGGAGAGCTTTTTTCACTGAAACACTTGGTCGGAAATGCCGCTTTGGCGGAGGAAATTTATTCAGTGTCAAATGGAGAAATTCTTCCCGTTCTGCCGCAAATCATCGAACACTGTCCTGCAACCCCGCAAAGCATCAGAGATCGAAACCTTAAAACTCTTCAGAGCTGTCAACTCGCGCTCTTCAACTTCGACGGACTTGAACTCGACTCAGGCACTGTGGTTGAATTCGTGATTGCAAAAATGCTCGACATTCCGGCCGTTCTTTTGCGAACGGACTTCCGCGTCGGTGGCGACCAAGGATCAGGTGGCGAGCCATGGAACTTGATGTGCAGCTTCTTTCCTCGCACGGTCACTCTCTTAATCCCAGTGACTGATATTCTCTCTCCAACTTTTGATGCCATGGACTCAGTTAAGCATGCCGCCGCTCTCTCCGGGCGCACGCACTCCTCTGAAGCTATTGTCGCATCTCGTTACTTGGCGACGCGTGTCATAGCTGCGCTACACTCAGCCCTTGCTCTGCCCTCCCCCGTCGCTCAGCAAAACCGCGATCTCCTGGCCGAAATGGTGCCCCAGCTTTGTGGGGTTTTTAATCCAATCCAGTCGTAACGGGTTCTTGTTGTCTCTTTGCAAAAAGTAAGTCTAGAGGAGGCAACCGACTTCAGAACGCCAGATTGACCATTGCCGCACCATAAAATCCACCATCCAACTTCAACGAAGCATCGCTTTCTAAAAACTCAAACTCCCGATACACTATCCAACCAGCTTCGATCCTAAAGGAGGCTCCTTTTCGAATCGTCAACTCCGTCGCAGCATATGTCTGTATTTCACGAAATCCGAGCCAATCATTAGCTAAATCCCTACACCCCAACGATTTCCCAAAATCTTCTCCGACACGAAAGGTCCCACCAACAAAAGCGGCCCCTGCCTTAAGCTTAAGTTTTTCTGTCGCCGACCAGACCACTTCAGGACGTGGTGCTGTTAAATCCAACTCCCAATCTGGCGCAAATTTCCACTTAAAACCTGCAGCAGGCAATATGGGATAATTTGCGTAGAGCGAAAAACGCGCTCCAATTAAAACCTCCCAGTAATCCGAGTGTTTCCACATCGCCGCAACAATTGCGGTGAAATTGAAATCATCCAAATCCAGCGAATCAAGATCACTGGCCGGTCCTGAGCTGATCCAACCGACTACTGTCCAGCGATCCGACAACTTGAATCCAGTGCCGATATCAAAAACAAATTTGTGAAGTTGATTGGGCACGAGCGGATTGTCAGAGTCGAAATAGTAAGCGTTCCACGTGGGCCCGCCGCGGAGAAACCACTTTTGCGAAAGAGGAACAAAAAGATTGTAGCGGAGAAGAAAACTGCTCTCCGAAACATCCCCACCTCCAAAATTCCCCGAAGAGCCTGCTGCCGCCCCATGCATTATCGAGATTTCCAGCATTTGCCGCGGCCGTCGGTTGTTTTCGCCAGGATTGATTGTCCGCTTCGATTCCTGAAAACCAGCCTCGGATCCCGCCGTAGACAAGGCCATTGAAAACAAGAAACGCCACCACCAACAGCAGGGCGTTAAACATGTTTTCTAACTCAGATAGACTCAAAGTCATCATGGGTGCAAATAGCTTAACCCTAAAGAAAATAAGGGGTTTCAATCGCCTCACCATAAGAGCCTTCTCTTCACAATGACACAGAAATTCTTCTGGTTGCATCTCAAACCGTCAAAGGAGCATCTTTTCCATATCCTGTTAAAGTCTCAGTTGAGGTAATGAAGATCTGTCAAAAAAGGGTGGCGATTGGCCAGAAGAGATAGCTTAAGACTGCACAAAGTTTTACCGTTTTGTTTCGGACTGGCAACGAGAACTGACGCTCTCTGAAATCTTTTTAATTGTGGACACCTCTCACATGGAGCGGAGAATTGTTCCCTTCTCTGCTATCCCTTCAGGCACCGCAGATGCCTGGATTTAAAGAGGAAAAATCATGATCCACCCAGGCCGGGTTCTTTGTATCTAAACGCTATCCCGGTGGCTGGAGAGGATCGTGCCCGAAAGAGGATCGTGCGGACCAGCCCGAGCACACCGGGATCGGCGATCACGCAAGCGATCCGATCAAGGAGAATTTCGTGATCAATGCTCGGAAAATACCGACGGATGTCGCACTTCATCGCGCATGGGAACTTCCGGGCAAACTCTGCCGCCCGGCGCATCCCTGCATGCGTGCCCTTGCCGGGTCGGCAGGCATAGCTGTCCTCGATGAACCTCGGCTCGAACAGCGGCTCGATCACCCGCACCAGCGCATGATGCACCACCCGGTCCTTCGGATTGGGAGATTGCAGATTGCAGATTGCAGATTGCAGATTGCAGATCGGTGCTTGCAGCTTAGGAGGAATGTGAGGCGGTTTTGCGGCTTGCGACCATAATTGCGGTCAGTTCGTTTGCCTCTTGAAGCAGAGGCGTGACCTTGTCTTTTTCGAGCAGACCGGAGCCGATAACCATTTCGAGCCAAAATGTGGATTCGTCGGCTTCCTCAATCACAATTTGAAGCTTGGCAACGAATTCCTGTTTTGAACGCGCACGGCAGGCCGCCCGGTAGTTTGCTGCCACTGAGCTTCCACTGCGAACAAGCTGTCCTGATATGCATCGAGCCGATGGTTTCTGCGGTAAATTGTCACAGAGTTTCAGGACCCGAAGCGCGAATGACTTCGTCCGATCCTGCAATTCACCGCGTGTCACAATGTCAATCTACCATCTCCGATCTGCAATCTGCAATTACCTGTTCCGTCTCCTGAGCAGCCAAGCTCCACCTGCCATCAACACCAGGAGTGCTGCCGAGGGTTCAGGGACACTCGCGACACGAAAACCGATGCCGCCGTCCTCGTACGTCGGGGCGTAGTTGAACCGGAGCGAGGAGCGCAAGCCGAGCTCGGAGCTGAGCCAGCCGCCACCGCGCATCGCGCGACCCTCGGTAGTTACATTGTTACTACCGTCATAGGCACTCTCGCTCCATTCCCACACGTTGCCATTCTGCCCCATCGTCCCATAGGCACTCAAACCACCGCTGTTGTCCACCCCAGCAGGTTGAGTAGCTACATGGTTGTAGACCGCGCTTCCAGACGCCGTCCCGCTCGCAACTGCCGTCGGTGCCGTATTGCTCGCCGTCGCGTAGTCCCAGTAGTTTGCCGTCACTCCGTCATTCTGGTGGTAGGCCGCTTTATACCACTCATCTTCGCTCGGCAGAAAGTAGTAGGCATCCTTGTGGCGGTAGGGATTCGTCCCGGTTCGCACGCCCGTCGAGGCTTGGTCGCTCGCTCCCCACAGCGCCATGCTCCAAGACGAACCATCCCATGTGAGGTCGTAGGCCGCGTGGTAACCCTTGCTCGTGTTCAGCCAGTTCACGAACGCCGCCGCCTCATACCACGAAATATTCGTCGCAGGCTGGCTGCCTGTCCATGGACCCGCCGTCACATGGGTCATTCCGAGGTTCGTCGCCTTGGTGATCATGTCCTGCGAGATTTCATATTTCCCAATCCGGTATTCGTAGGCCACGCCTCCGTAATCCGAGTAGTAGCTGCCTCCGCCCGCCCCGGCATCGTTCGCATTACCCGCATTGCCTACGTTCACAAAATCAATCGTGAATGTGTTCGCCCCGCTGCCAAACGTGTCGGCCTGCGCGGGCGTTGTTGCCATCATTCCCAGTGCCAGCCCGAGAGCCGCCACCGCCATTTTTGCTTTCATTGGTTTCATTGGTTTAGCTTTGGTTTCTTTGGTTTCTTTGGTTTCTTTGGTTATTTTGTTGACGTAGATTTCGCAATCTCAGTCATGGACAATTATAATAAAAAGATGCAGCTTCGTCGAGTGACGATTTCGTCACATCGGACATTCGTTTTGTGCCCAACGTCCAAGGTCACCCACGCTCGCCCGTGGCGCGACGGATGCCGCCGCGAAGCGGCGAGCATCCGGCGTGACGCGGGTAGGGGTTAGGTGCACCGCCTTGTGTTCGCCCAGCATGGGCGCGTTGTAAATGGGGTGAAAGTCCCCTGTGAAAGAACCAAAACATGGAAACATGAAAATGAAATCACCAGTTGAAGCCAACTGCGGAAGGCTAACCGACCGTGGGGAGGAGCCGAAGCGCAGCGCAGACAGCATGCCAAATCTCTACCAAAATCTGCATGCAACGCTAGACGAAACGTGCAAGCTGATGAACAAGAATCAGATACAAGGCCGACACGATGGGGCGAGCTGGC
>CALDSX010000068.1 GCA_937924445.1 uncultured Chthoniobacterales bacterium | reverse complement strand
CAGAACTTTGCAGCTTTTGAGCGTTCACCCGTTTGAGAAAGTGCCTCTGCATCAACTACTTACAGAAATGGATTCCAGAGATTTGCATACCTTAGATTCTAACCAGTTGATGCTGTGGGACTTATAACCGGACAATCGTGTCCCTCTTTAACTGAGCGAACAGCTGTTTTTCAACACCTGATCAGTTGCCATATGATAAATCCGGGCTAATGCCTTTGACTACAGCGACGAAGAGTTTGAAGCGAAAATGCAAAAAAGTAATTGTCAAGACCCGAACCCCTCAAGCGGAGTTTCAAAGCCATCGCCGTTGTCGCATCATATTCTTTGTGCGGGGCGTTTCGGTGTGGCTTTTGCCCGTTTCTCTGCGGCAACTCTCCGTTCGGGTTGCCCCGTTCAACTTCGCGACAAGCTAAGAATTTTTATTCACCTTGATGCGATGACTGACCGAGAGGCACGCGAGGCGGCCACCTGGCTGGCGGAAGAGCCCTGCGTGCGTCCCACTTACGGATTATTTGGAATTCGCAACCCACGAAAAGCGATAAATTGGCACCAGCGAATGATCAACAGGGTGGTTGATTTATTCGCTTCGGAACCCCTGATTGCATTCGTTGATGCGGATTTGTTTGTTTCAGATCCTGCCTGGTGGAAAATCGCAGTCACTCCCGCCCCCCCTCAATCAATGTTTCTGTATGCCCAAACACACGGTCTGCGCAAGGAACGACGCCTCTCCCTCGGCAACCACACCTTCTTTGGCATGAAGACAGCACTTTTCACCGTAAACCCAACTCTTCATAAAGCAATTAACACCCAGCGGGTCAATTCCGACGTCGCCGCTGCAAAACGGCTCTCGCGGGAGTTTCCTTGCGCACAACTTGAGGTTGGCAAATTTGTGGACACAATGGTAGTTGTATCACTCCGCGCTCAGGCGCTTGGCTATACTCTAGAGGATCTTTCCCAACGTGTTGAGGTCTGCCATGTAGGTGGTTTTTCACATATTTCACTCAAAAAACTTATTGATGGTGAATCCACGGTGGGACGTGACAACTGGCTGAGGCGACTTCGGCTTTTTGAGAGCGTCGTTGCTGTGCTGCAATCGCGTGGTTGGGGGCGGTGGCTTAATCCTGAACACCTTGAGAAAGTGCGGGTTATGCGCGAGAAAATTGAGGCCGAACCGACTTTGAAAGAGGTTTTTCTATCGCTTAAACACTCGCCTGATGAGCGGATTTTTGAGAAACTCGCTCAGCCGCGCGACGCCGTGCCCAGCGATCCGCATCAATGATTTCGTCCAAGCAGGGATGGAAAATTGTTTGGTGATCATTTATCACCTCCTCCACCACGTGCCAAATTCCTGGGAAAGAGAGTTGGTTTGAAAGAAAGGCTGCAACGGCGATTTCATTAGCCGCATTGAGAACAGCCGGCAATGTGCCCCCGGTTGTGCCTGCGTGCGTGGCGAGGTCAAGCGCGGGGAAAACCTCCCGTCGCGGTTTTTCAAAATCGAGTCGAGCGAGGAGAGCAAAATCGAGAGCCGGTAATGAGTTAGAGATGCGCTCCGGCCATGTGACAGCATATTGTATGGGGAAAGCCATGTCTGAATGGCTCATTTGGGCAAGGATCGAGCCGTCAAAAAACTCAACCATCGAGTGGATAATACTCTGTGGATGCACCACCACGTCCACGCGTTCGATGCCTATATCAAAAAGCCAGCGTGCCTCGATCATTTCGAGCCCTTTATTGAAAAGGGTTGCGGAATCCACCGAAATCTTCCGCCCCATATTCCATGTGGGATGGCGAAGCGCCATTGCAGGCGTTACCTTTTTGAGTTCTTCAGCTGAAAATTTACGAAACGGTCCACCTGAAGCTGTGAGAATTAGGCGTTTGACCGAGGATGCATCCCGCCCGTTGAGGCATTGAAAGATCGCGTTGTGCTCACTGTCCACAGGAAGCACCTGAACCCTTCTGCGCATGGCGGCGTTCATTACCTGTTCTCCGGCCATTACAAGAATTTCCTTGCTTGCTACGGCAATATCCTTGCCTGCCTCGATAGCGGCAAGAGCGGGAGCCAGTCCGGCAGTTCCGACAATGGCAATTAGAACGAGATCCGCCTCCGGCAGTGTGGCCAGTTCTAACAGCCCTTCAGGCCCCTGGCGCAAAGTGCATCCGTCCGGAGCCAACCCGGTGAAGCTTTTGGCCTTTTGCACATCTCCGATACACAGTTCGCAACATCCGACTTCAGCGGCCTGTTCGAACAAACGCGCCCCGTTCGTGCCCGCCGCCAGTCCGACTATTTTCATTCGATGCGAAATCTCCTTAGCCACCCGCAGGGCACTTTCACCAATCGAGCCCGTTGAACCGAGAAGAACGACACGGCGCTTGTGAGGAGATTCAGAAATCATGGTTTTACAAAACACCAACGCGCAGCACCAAACGCAGGTAAAAGAAAAGAAGAGGTGCCGTAAACAAAAGGCTGTCAATGAGATCCAACGCTCCGCCGATGCCGGGCAGAAGATTGCTCGAATCCTTGGAATTGGTGCTGCGCTTGACGATGCTTTCGGCCAGATCCCCCAGAACAGCGGCGAACCCGAGTAAAACCCCAAGCACAACACTGTGCAACCATCCAAGTAATGCAAGTCGCTCCGGAAGAAGCGCATAAAGTCCGCAACTTAGAAGTGTTGAGGAAAACAGCGCACCAAAAAAACCTTCCCAGGTCTTTTTGGGACTAATATGCGGCACGATGTAATGCCGACCAAAAATACTCCCGAAAACATATGCCCCCACATCACTGAACTTCGTCACCGCAACAAGGTAAAGCACATAGAACTGACCCGTTACCCGCAACCCTCCTGTTTCTAGATCATTTGGCGCAGGAAAAACGTAGGTGAGTTTAGTGACAAAATTGAACATCCAGACGATGTAAATGAGACCAAAAAGCGTATAGACCATCGTCTCAAGGGAAGCAATGACACGAGCCTTAGCGGCCATTTGCCGCGCAAAAACCGCCAGCAGAAAAAAGAGAACCACTCCAATCTCGAAATCGTAAGCCTGGCCAGGCCCGAATGTGCGAAAATAGTAAAAGCTCCCTACAAAGGTCGCCATGCCACAGAACATCCCAAACACGCGAAAGCACGGCAACCCCATCCGATCGAGCATCCGATAATACTCCCAGAGTCCTCGCAGTCCCAAACCTGCGATCATGAAAAAAAAGCCCAGTTCGAATCCGGAAAAAATCGTGCCCAAAACAAACGCCCATAGCACCACTGTGCTCACTAATCTCAGATAAAATGCTGCCCTCTGCCCCCCGTTTGACGCAACAGAGGGCTCATTCATTAGCCACCTCCGCCGCGGCATCCGAGTTCCCAAAATTACCATTTCCGCGACCAAGAGCGCATAGTGGTGGCTCGACCCACTTTCCATGTTCCTTAATCAAATCAACCAGGCGCGCCACCGCCTCATTCTCGGGAATGTTAAATTTCACGGGTTTTTTCCCCACATAAAGATTCACTTTGCCTGGTGCACCGCCCACATAGCCAAAATCCGCATCGGCCATCTCGCCGGGTCCATTTACTATACACCCCATCACGGCGATACGCACGCCTTTGAGATGGAGCGTAGCCTCTTTAATCCGCGCGGTGGTCTCTTGGAGATTAAACAAAGTTCGCCCACAGGATGGACAGGCAACGTAGTCCGTCTTAAAAATTCGCACTCCTGCTGCCTGCAGAATGTTATAAGCCAATCGCAGCGACTGGCCAGGAGCCTCCTCTCCCTGCACCAAAACAGCGTCGCCAATACCGTCCACCAACAACGACCCGATGTTCATCGCCGCCACGAGAAGATTATCGAGGAACGGTCTAGAGCTATTTGCGAAAGGGAAGAGGGTATCTTTCAACAAAATCGGATGTCGGGGATGAAGACGCGCAGCAAGCAGCCGGAAGGCCTTCACAACTGGAAGATTTAGGTTGTCTGAGAGGGTCACCAGCCGACACCCCCGCGTTTGGTTGAGTTCCTCGACAGCTCTGGCGTCACGCGGATCCAGCTCAACAACTTCGGATTGTTCGTAAACGATTTCCGGATAAAATTCGCCCATCTGCTTGAGTTTGTGGCTCACGGCGTCCCACACGCGTTGACGAGCAAAAACCCGCATCGTCTGATCTCCGCCAACCGGCACACCCTGGATCTCTATCTGTTCCGAAGCACGCCGGGCATATTCAAATGGATTGAACGACAAGCTCAAATCCTGAGCAAAAGCCGACAGATCCCCCCCACCCCGGTCGGCTTCCATTTCCGCAAGCCTAACAAGCGCCCGCGCGACCGGAATCTCGTGAACTGCATCCTCAGTTAGCGACACACGAATCGTATCCCCAATGCCATCAAGCAATAAAGAACCAATTCCTATTGCGCTCTTGATCCGCCCGTCCTCTCCATCTCCCGCTTCGGTCACTCCCAAGTGGATGGGGTAGTTCCAATCAGCACCTTCCGCCGCAAGCCGCGCCGCCAGAAGGCGGTAGGCATTTACCATAACCTTAGGGTTACTTGATTTCATTGAGAAGATGAAATCGTGAAAATCCAAATCTCTTGCAATCCGTGCAAATTCGAGCGCACTTTCAACCATTCCGAGGGGGGTATCGCCAAACCGATTCATGATTCGGTCGCTCAAGCTACCGTGGTTCGTTCCGATGCGCATTGCTACTTTTCGCTCTTTGCAGAGAACGACCAACGGGGCAAAACGCTCGCGAACGCGTTGCAATTCGGCAGCATATTGATCATCGGTGTATTCCCGAACCGCAAATTTTTTTGAGTCGGCAAAATTACCGGGATTAATGCGCACTTTATCTACCCATTTTGCAGCTTCCATCGCTGCGTCGGGTTTGAAGTGGATATCCGCAACAAGAGGCACCTGATAGCCTTTCTCTTCCAGAGCTTTCCGGATATTAGCCAGATTTGCAGCATCTTTTATAGTCGGCGCTGTGATCCGAACGATAGCCGCCCCTGCTTCCGAAAGAGCAATGGTCTCCTCAACTGCAGCCGCCGTGTTCATAGTGTCGGCAGTGATCATTGACTGCAACACAACATCGGCTTTCCCTCCAATAACCACATCTCTTACGCAAACAGGTCGTGTCACACGCCGTGTTTTTTTCCAAGGATCGGAAAGCCAGAGTTGTTCGAAAGTAGTCATCGAGGAGATATTGTTAGCGCCGTTTCATCAGCGTAATCGGTTAAAAAATCAAGCGCAACAACGTATCGCCGCTGGCTGCCATCCGGTCGGTGAAAGCCATTATCGGCGAGTTGTGGGCAACCTATCTGATCAGAGAGTCCTCAGTTGAAAGCGCGGCACCCTTTCAAAATTTCGGCGCATCGCTCTGATCGGGATAGATAACGAAGTTATTTTTTCATCAGATCGCAAAAAGGCGCTTGTTTTAAGAGGCCCAAGCCGAGCTGGTTTTGCGAATGTCGAAGAACAGTGCTACTGCTCTAAGTTAATGATTACCCATACATCGTCTGAGCCGATTCCAACAGCGCATACAGATCCCATTAATTCCCGTATCTTGTCCGCATCGGAAGATCGAATCCAAGGTTTCTGTGTGGATCCGTTTGGAGAGGTTAGCCGCCTCTCGGGGGTGCCGGTGCCGATGGTGCTGGAGCGCATTCGGGCCATGCTCGAGGTCGGCGTCATCCGTCGTGTACGACAGACGCTCCTTGCTACCAATCTGGCGGAAGGTGCGCTTGTCGCGTGGAAAGTTGCTCCAGAGCGCCTCGACGCGGTTTTTGATTTCATGTTTCGCGAAGATCCATTTTCCGGTCATGTGGTAATCCGCTCGACGGATGCAGCGACGCCCGGGGCTGAATATCGTCTTTGGACAACGCTGAAAGTGCCGGCGGGGCTCTCGCTGGAGGATCACTGTCAGTTATTGCTGCGCCTAACCGGCTCAGAGAAGTTCCGTATTATGCGTGCAAAAGGAATTTTTGCCCTGGGTGTTGGTCACATTCGTCGTAAGGTCATCGAGCCTGGTGAAAAAGCGGAGGCGCCCGCGCAGATGATGCACACCGCCGTCATCCATCTCAACGAATTGGAGTGGCGGGTTTTGACGGTGCTCAAGCGTGAGCTTGATCCGTCGGAAATCATCTCAGATGTCTGGGCTCGACGGGCCGCGGAAGCAGGTCTCGATTTGGAGACTTTTATTTCGATTTGCCATCAGTTGGATGCAAAAAAAGTTATCGGCCGCTTCTCTACTTTTCTTGAGCATGTCAAGCCGACTGCGACAGGGGAACGCGTCACCCGGTTCAACGCCCTTTTCCATTGGGCCGTTCCTCCTGGTTGGGAAGAAAAAGCCGGGGGCGAGGTGGGGCGTCATTTTATTCTCACCCACTGCTATTGGCGTGAAGCTGGGCCGGAATTTAACAATGTTAACATCATGGCCGTGGCACATGGCACTGAAAAAGAACGGGTTCTTGCTCATAAACAAGCCATTGATGCGCATCTACGCGTCCAAGGTATTCCAGTCACTTATACAAACGTTTTTTGGGGTGGACGCAGTGAAATCAAACCCTCCGAAATCTCGCCTATTATTTATCGCGAGTGGCGTGCGGAGCGGGAAAAAGCTTTGGCTCAGTGAGCGTTCCGATAAGATTTCTTCGCGCTCTCGCAGGCCTGGTCGGCTTTGTGGGTGTTTTACTCTCGTTCACTCATGGACCAACGAGCGTTATTCCAAGCCTTGGGCTACGGCTTGTTCGTTTCTTCAGTTTTTTCACCATTTTAACTAATATCGCTCTTGCGCTTGCTCTCTTGATTCCAGCGTTTTTTGGCAAGCACACGATGGGGCGTCTTTTTTTTCATCGCACCTTACAGTTAGCACTTACAACAGCGATTTTGATTGTGGGCACGGTGTATCAATCGCTTTTGTTGTTTGATTTGTGGACGCGAACTGGTTTGTCGCTTGTGGCGAGTCTCATCTGTCATTACGTGATGCCCACGCTGGCGCTGATAATCTGGGTGGTAGATCCTCCCTGCGTCTATTTGGGATGGCGCAGTTTGGCGTCGTCATTGGCGTTTCCTCTTGTTTACCTTTGCTGGGTGATGCTTCAGGGTGCCGTAACAGGATGGTATCCCTATCCGTTTCTCGACTTACCAAGTTCAGGAAGCGGTGCGGTTCTGAGAACCATCAGTCTGCTTGCGCTCGGGTTTCTTTTTGCGGGAGCTGCGCTTATTTTCATCCAGCGTCTCCGGCTGAAGAGGCTTTTTTAAGTATCGTGGCGGCGAGTAAAATGGTTCAGGCAATGCTCTGCCGAACAGTGTGGGCTCATCTTCGGGCTTCGGATCGACTCCAGGTGCGAGTTTCTCAAAAACAGCCTGGAAAGGGAGACTGCATTGGAGTCTTCGTTGGCCAAGGTCGTCAATTTTAGGGTTCAGCGTAAAAACCGCAGTAGTGAATGGATGCGCGTTTTTCATCGCCATGGCGGCGCGTCGTACTTCAAGAGGCGTTTTCGAACGATCTTTAATAACCGCATCAAGAAGTTCGAGGTCTGCCTTCGTCACTGCCCCCCAGAGGCTTCTCCAATTTTCCGGATCGACACGCAGCGCTAAAGCTTTAACAAAGCGCTTACTTTCCGCCTGCTGCTGCCAATAACCTATAATCAGTAGAAACGGCTCGTTCACTTCGAATTGTCTCAACGCATCACCAAGCCCCACCGGCGTGCCATATTTTGTCGCTTTCGGATTCACGGGGATTTTTCCAAAGAGAAGGTTTTGCTCTGCCGGGATGTCCCACTTTGCCGTGTAACCCTCAGCCTTCCCGCCCTCGAAAAATTCCGTCCTTACCCAATCTTCAAAAATCAAGCCGTGCTTCTGAACTTCCTGCCGTAAAAGCCCTTGGCCGTTCTCAGAACACAAGTGGGTGTTCATTCCCGCGACAAGAAGGAATAGGACAGCCAAGCTGTTTGGTGCGAGGTTATAAAGGAGTTTCCCTGAAAGTGCATCTCTTCTTTTCTCAGATTTCTTCAGAAACAGAGGTTCCTTGATTTTCAGCAAGCTCGCGGCTAGAGATTTTAAATTATGATAAGAAAAAACTTTCGACAAATTTATGAATGGCATGTCGTTAGCTTTTTATTGATCTTTTTGGCACTTTCCAGCTGTGTAAATTTGCCTGTGTGCGCGCAGGATTTACAGCCGTTAAGCATAACATCAGTCCGCAAGCGACTTGAAAAACAAACTTCACAGAGCAGCGCAACAATAGCTGCCGTTGAGTCTTGGATGACGGTTGTAACACTTCAGAACAATTCGGTCAAACCCGTGACAAATGTCCAAGTAAGGTACCGTCTCTACATGGTAGACGACGAACACGGTGCTTCCCGAAAGGAAATGAAGCTGCGATCTATTGAAGGCTCGGAAAACTTTGAAAAACTTGAACGCGGTCAAAAGGTATCTTTTGAAACCGAATCAGTGACACTGGAAAAAACCCAGCTCAAACCAGGATGGTTTTACACGGATGGTGCGAAGCGTGAAATAAAAGACAGGGTGCGTGGCATCTGGGTAAAGGTTTTCAGCGACGGAAAATTCCTTCAGGAATACATCAACCCACCGACTCTGAAAAACTCCGATTCTTGGGAAGATTTACAGGATATGGCTTCCCCAAAGGAATGACAAGCCAATGGCTCGGAGGCATGGGTATTTTAACATTCATCCCTGTTGCAGAGGAGAGAGTTTTCTTGCATACATAGGAGCATGAACTTGCCTGCACCGGGCAGTTGGCGATGTTGGCTACTCGCCGCGCGGCCCAAGACGCTGTTTGCTGCTATAGCTCCAGTAATGATTGGCAGTGCAATGGCGGCAGCCGATGGGGTGGTCTCGCTTCCGGCCGGGGTAGCAGCGCTCTTCGGCGCGCTTTTGATTCAAATAGGCACGAATCTTGCAAATGACTATTGGGACGGCATCAAAGGAACTGACACAGCAGACCGTCTCGGTCCTCCGCGAACTGTAGCGACGGGGTTATTGCCGGCAAAAACTGTTCTCGTCGGAACGTTTATTGCCTTTGGACTGGCATCTATTGCGGGGCTGGTTCTTTTATATTTTGTGGGCTGGCCGGTTCTTCTGATTGGTGGCGTGTCCATAGCCTGTGGGTTGGCATACACTGCGGGGCCGCTCCCGTTGGCATACGTCGGCCTCGGGGATCTCTTCACTTTTATTTTTTTCGGATTGGTTGCAACAGCAGGAACTTATTTTGTTCACACAGGTAAATTCGGATTGCCATCGCTTCTTGCTGGCGCGATGCCAGGGTTTTACTCCGTCGTTCTGATAGCGTTAAACAATCTGCGTGACATGGATGGCGATCGGAAAGCCGGCAAATGGACACTTGCCGCAAGATTCGGAGGGAGTTTTGCACGGACCGAGATTTATTTCTGCATGGTGCTCGCAGCTTTAACACCCGTTTTTTTGGCCTTTTTGACAAATCGGCCTTCGGTTGGTGTTGCCTCTGCACTCACCATTCTAGGGCTCTGGGAGACCACCCGGTTTGCACGCGCATTATCGAAGCTCGAAAACACCTCGGAGATCAACACCCTTTTTCCACGAGTTGGTGCGATTAGTCTTCTGATGGCCGCACTGCTCTCTGTCGCGCATTTATGCTAACCTTCAAACGGTTTGGTTTTTACCGTCTTACTTTGCGTGGCGGGACTTTGCGCGAGGGTGTCTTAATTGAATTCGACAAGGGTATTTGGGGAGATGCGGCACCACTACCGGGTTGGAGTTTGGAATCGCTTGATGAAGTCGTTGGATGGTTGCGTAAACCGGAGGGGCTGGCGCCACCATCCGTTCAAGCGGCATTTGAGATGGCCCAGACAAGGACTCCTCAACGGGAGATTGTGCCTATCAACGCCCTTCTTTCAGGAAACGTGTCTGCGATAAAAGAGCAAGGGCGTCGGGCACTCGCTGCAGGCAGCCACTGCTTGAAAATCAAAGCCTCCTCTCTCTCAGTTGCAGAGCTTCAGGAGATTTTAAACGAGCTTATGAGTGCTGGAGGAAACATTCGATTTCGTATCGACCCAAACCGCTCCTGGACGATCGAACGCACTCGTCAAGTCGCAGCGGCGCTACGTTCTTATCCAATCGAATACTTTGAAGAACCTGTCTTAACGTATAACGCTCTCCGGGAACTGGCCGAGGATGATATCCCCGTAGCCCTGGACGAGACACTCCGCGAAATCGAGCCGGACCAGCTTGCAACTTTTAGGAAGGCCAAAGCCTTAGTGCTTAAACCCACCCTCATGGGTGGATTTGAAGTCTGTAGGTTGTTTGCCGAAGAAGCCGCCCGCCTCGGGCTTCGGAACGTCATCAGCGCCTGTTACGAATCCGGCGTTGGTATCTCGGCTTTGGGAAAATTTGCCGCCAGCCTGCCGCATATTTCCGACGCGGGACTAGATACCTACTCGGCTCTCGAGGAAGATGTGCTCGTTCGCCGTCTGGAAATGACCAACTTCAAGTTTAACGCACTCCACCCATGTCCGGAGGTTGATCTTGCAAAATTGGTTTTTTGAAGCAATTAAGCGCTGGGATCGGAAAAAAGCATTGCAACTGCCGGGGGCACGCGAAGCTCTGACCTTTAAGGAACTCTCAGAAGCTGTCCGAGGAGTTGCTCTCCCACCTAGGGGCACTGTAGCCACGCAAATGCCGCTTTCTTTGCAGCAAGTGATGATTCTATATGCCGCAATGTCCGTGAACCGTCCTTTTTGTCCGATCAGTCCGCGCATTTCCCGCCGTCAGGCGGTCGAACTGGCCCAAAGGATCGGTGCAGAAGTGCTCATCACTCCAGAAGAGAGTATCGCACTTGAAAAGCGTTTCGAGGTAGATCTTCAGTCCGGTGACTCTGTCATTTTCACTTCGGGCTCAAGTGGTGCGCCAAAAGCGGTTGTCATCCCCTTGGCAGCGCATTTGGCGAACGCGCGCGGGGCGGCGTCACTTTTGTCTCTCGAACCGGATGACACTTGGTCGCTTGCGTTGCCGTTGCATCATGTCAGTGGATTATCCATCCTTTACCGGTGCTTGGATAGGGGCGCAAGAGTCTCCCTTGACATGACCGATCGAAAGGCGACACACCTTTCACTTGTGAGCACGCAGCTCAAGCGCCTTCTTGATTCTCGTTCACCGTGGGCAGGTCTGAAAGCGGTGCTCGTGGGGGGAGGCCCAGTGGCACTCGATCTTGTTAACACCGCAATCGCGGCAGGATGCCCCCTTCATCTAACTTATGGCATGACGGAAACAGCATCCCAAATCACCACGACAGAGCGCCTAACAAGTGCCCTTTTGGAATGCCATGCTGGCAAACCACTGCCTGGTCGCAAGGTTTCTATAGATGCAGAGGGAGTGCTTTACGTGGGAGGAGAAGTTCTTGCGCGAGGGATTCTTAATCCAGACGGCTCGGTGCAACCTCTTACAAACTCTGCTCACGGTCTCTACTGCACCGGAGATCTCGGGCGATGGGATGCAAATGGCAACCTGGTTGTGACGGGACGTTTAGACCGCATGTTCATTTCGGGAGGAGAGAATATCCACCCGGAGCAGATTGAACAAACCCTCTTGTCGCTGCCAGGAGTGGATCTGGCAGTGGTGGTGCCGCGAAAACATACGGAATTCGGATTCCGGCCAGTGGCTTATATTCTGGGAAACGCAGATTTAGATGCTCTGCGAAAGGCCTTGGCAGAGTCGTTGCCAGGCTATCTCTGCCCCGAGGAGATTCTGCCCTGGCCTAAAGGGATAGAAATTCCAACAGGAAAAATAAGCAAAATGACTATGGAACGCCTTGCGGAGTCATTTTGCGATGCGCAAAAATCCCGCTAAAATTCACGTATAATGGGTCGCTACATTCTCAGACGCCTGCTGCTGATTATCCCCACACTGCTCGGGATGACGATAGCGGTTTTTTTGTTAACTCAGTTTGTACCTGGCGGACCGGTAGAGCAGGCTATTCAAAAGGTGCGCGGAGCCCAGCTCACCAGCGGTGCAAGCGCCCGAATGACGGCAGAGGAGGTGGAAAACATCAAGGCCTATTTTGGTTTTGACCGTCCGCTCCATGAGCGGTATTTGCGATGGTTGGGTAACGTGGTAAAAGGCGATCTCGGACGGTCATTTATTCACCAGCGCCCAGTTTGGGACGTCATTGTAGAGAGATTTCCAGTTTCGATATTTTTTGGGCTTACATCCCTCTTGATCGCCTACCTCGTGAGTGTGCCTCTCGGTTTGCTAAAAGCTGTTCGGCATGGCAGCCTCTTCGATGGAATCTCCTCAGTGGCTGTGCTTGTCGGCTATGTTATTCCGGGGTGGGCTCTCGGCATTTTTCTGCTCGTTTTTCTGGCGGGAGGCGGTTTTTTCGACTGGTTTCCATTGGGCGGAGTTGTCTCGGAAGATTTTGAATACCTCGGCCCGATGGAAAAAGTGGCCGACTTTCTTCATCACGCCACCCTTCCGTTGATTTGTTGGTTAGCGGGCTCATTTGCCTTTCTCACGTTGTTGATGAAAAACTCTGTGCTTGAGGAATTAAATCGCGATTACGTGCGGACTGAACTGTCCAAAGGGGTGCCATACAGCAGAGTGGTCGGCCGGTTTGTGCTTCGAAATGCGCTAATCCCACTGGTGACTGGGTTGGGTGGGTTGTTCACCGTAATGTTTGCGGGGGCGCTGCTGATTGAGAGGGTATTCGACATCAACGGGATGGGGCTGCTTTTTTTTAATGCCATCGTTGGACGCGACTACAATGTAGTCATGGGAATCATCCTTCTTTCAGGTTTCTTGGAAATGTTAGGACGACTTTTCTCCGATGTGATGTATGCGGTCGTGGATCCGCGCATCAGGCTCACATGAAAAAGGGTTCTTTTAACATCAGCCAGCGGGATTTGAATGTGACACGGCGAACAAAGCGCCCCCTTTTCACGCCTCAAACACGGGAAGCATGGGGAAGATTCCGACGTCAGCCTAGAGCGTTTTGGTCTTTGGTGATCCTTGCAACGATGCTTGTGGTTTCCCTGTGTTCAGAGTTCATCGCCAACGACCGTCCTCTACTGCTCGTTTACGGCGGAAGACTCTACTTTCCGACACTATTTTTTTATCCTGAAACCGCCTTTGGAGGCTTCCACGGAACTATGCCAGATTACCACGAGCTCAACGCGAGTCCCGCGTTCCGCGACCATGGTGGCTGGATGATTTTTCCCCCGATCCCGCACGGACCAAATCGTTCCGACCTCAATCTCGCTGGTAATCCCCCTCACCCACCATCTTCGCGTCATATCCTTGGGACCGACAACGCCGCCCGCGATGTTTTCTCACGGCTTCTTTACGGTTTTCGTATCTCAATGCTCTTCGCCCTTGCCCTTACGGCCTCGGGCGCAGCGCTGGGTATTATGATCGGTGCCGTGCAGGGTTATTTCGGCGGCTGGACCGACCTTGCAGTTCAGCGTTTCATAGAAATATGGGCTGCGTTGCCTATGCTTTACGTGGTCATTTTAATGGGATCAATTTACGGGCAGAGTTTTGCTATGTTGCTCGGGGTAATGGTCTTATTTCAATGGATTGGGCTTTCGTTCTACATCCGGGCGGAGGTTTTCAGGCTCAAATCGCTCGGTTTTGTGCAATCCTCCCGGGCAATAGGAGCGGGTCATTTTCGTATTGTTTTTAGGCAAATCCTCCCCAACGCGATGACTCCTGTTATCACATTACTTCCCTTCATGATGATCGGCGGAATAAGCTCCCTAACGGCGCTTGATTACCTTGGCTTTGGGCTACCCCCACCAACACCATCCTGGGGAGAACTTATGGATCAGGGGATGAAAAATCTCGACAAACCGTGGGTGGCCCTCTCGGCGACTGTGGCCCTTTTTGTCACGCTTCTTCTCTCGACATTTATCGGTGAGGGTGTTCGTGATGCTTTCGACCCAAAATCTTTAAATCGTCTCAGATGAACCACGCGCACCTAAATACATATCCCGACTCCTCAGAAAAAACCACACCGCTTGTGGCGGTTAAAAATCTTTCGGTATGTTTCGACACACCGCGCGGCGTGGTTGAAGCCGTGCGGGGTGTAACATTCCAAATTGGACGAGGAGAGACTGTTGCAATTGTGGGCGAAAGTGGCAGCGGAAAAAGCGTCACAGCCATGTCATTAGCTCGGCTGCTACCACAGCCCCCCGCGAAAATTACTGGCGGAGAAATTGAATTTGACGGCTTGGATGTTCTCCAGATGTCGTCCAAAGAACTGCTCCGACTTCGCGGAGGCGGCATCGGATATGTTTTTCAAGAGCCGTCCACATCACTCAACCCGGTATTTACAATCCGCTCACAAATCGCCGAGTCGCTCCGTCTGCATCGGCCCGAGATCCCTCCGAAAAAAAGAGACGAAGAAATTATCCGCTGGCTAGATCTAGTCGGTATTGTGGAACCGGCAAAAAGGCTGAGGGATTACCCTCACCAACTCAGTGGGGGAATGCAACAGCGTGTAATGATCGCAATGGCTCTGGCCGCCCACCCTTGCCTTCTTGTTGCGGACGAACCGACAACAGCTCTCGATGTGACCATTCAAGCTCAGGTAATCGATTTGTTAAAAGACCTTCGGCGCAAAATAGAAATGGCCATCCTCATGATCACGCACAATTTTGGAATCATCAAAGGGTTAGCTGACCGAACGTTGGTCATGTTTAAAGGGGAAATTGTCGAGCATGGAGCAACAGATGAAGTTCTGAATCGTCCGCAACATCCCTACACCCGAGCGTTGCTTGAATGTATCCCACGCCTCGGGGTAAAACGTCGCCGACTTGCAACAATTGAAGATTTTTTGCCCTCCAGATATCACAGCATAAGCGCAGGTTGATGTAGCCCACAAAAAGGTTGGTTTCTCTTATCCCCCCCGCAGCCAGAGACTCATACGACCACCAAACTTGAATGATTCTCTGGTCGGTGGAATCTTCCTAAGCCGATCCCATCTTCTTAACAAATGGCAGCAAAATCTTTTTTCATAACAACCGCTATTGATTACACAAACGCCGCGCCGCACCTCGGTCATGCCTATGAGAAGGTGCTCGCCGACACGCTTGTCCGGTGGCGTCGTCTCTGCGGTGTGCCAGCCTATTTTCTCACCGGTGTGGATCAGCACGGCCAGAAAGTTCAAATGGCTGCCCAACGCGAAGGCATTGAACCCTCCACTTACGCGGCCCGCGAGACTGCAAAGTTTCTCGCCTTGTGGGAGACGCTTGGCCTATCCAACGACGGATGGGCTGAGACAACACACCCCGCACACAAGCGTGTCGTTCAGGGGTGCCTCCAAAAGCTCTACTCACAAGGCGAGCTTTACAAGGCTAGTTATTCCGGATTCTACAGCGTGAGACAGGAACAATTCCTAACGGACAAAGATCGTCTACCAGACGGCACCTTCGGCACTGAGTGGGGTCAGGTTGTTGAATTGGCCGAGGACAACTGGTATTTTCCACTCACCAAACACAAGGATTGGCTCGTTAGACTCCTCAAGAGTCGCCAGTTGGTTTTTCCCGACTTTCGCCAGCAGGAACTTCTAAATGCCGCAGAAAAAATTTCTTGTGATCTCTGCATATCTCGCCCTCGCGAGAGGCTCTCCTGGGGTATTCCGCTACCTTTTGATGAAAACTATGTCACCTACGTTTGGTTCGATGCCTTGATAAATTACATCAGCTTTGCAGGCTACCGTCCAATGGGTGAAACAGGCGCTGAATTTGATGGCTTGCCAACTTTTAACTCCTTGTGGCCAGCCGATTTTCATCTAATCGGTAAAGATATACTCATTCCAGCCCACGGTATTTATTGGCTTATAATGCTCCATGCACTAGGATTTACCGACGAACAAATGCCCGGCTTCCTCGTGCATGGCTTCTGGAACATGGGTGGCGCACGGATGAGCAAAAGCACCGGCAACATTGCTGACCCAGCAACCCTCGCAACGCAGTATTCTCCTGACGCTTTGCGGTATTACCTCATGCGTGACATTGCTACAGGCCAAGACGCCGATTTTAATGCCGAACGCTTGATCCTTCGCTATAACGCAGACCTTGCCAATGACCTCGGCAATCTCGTCAACCGCACACTTAGCATGGCCAACCGCTATCGAGCGGGTATCCTTCAGCCAACATCAAAAAATCTGCCTTTCACCTCCGAACTTGCCAAGGCAATCGTTGCGTTGCCGGAACGCGTGGCCACGGAGATGGAGCGTCACCATGTCCATGCCGCCCTCGAAGCGATTAATGAACTCGTGACACGCTGCAATGGATTCATTGAAATTGCCGCGCCATGGAAACTCGCAAAAGATCCCTCGCCAGAAGCCTCATCCAATCTCGACGCGACCCTCGGTCTCCTGACTGATGCTATAAGAATTTTGGCCATCCTTATCTCCCCTGTTCTTCCGCGACCTGCCGCCGAAATCATCTCCCAACTCGGCTTGGAACCATCCAAAGAACTCGTCTTCCAGCGCGCAAAACTAGGCCTCCTGCCCGAAGGCCATCGTGTGGGCACACCTCGTCCGGTTTTCCCACGAATCGAGAGCGCCGAGTCATCCAAATAAAAACACCCATCAAATCCCACAAAAAACTGTCGTCCGCCTAGATGCCACAACCATCACCCACACGGCGTGTAAGCCTGACCGATCCTCCTTATATCCGACACCTATCATGGGTTTAACAAAGCGAATAGTCAATCCAACGAATTTTGCTTGTCTTGAAGTTTTCAACATCGCTATGATTGCTTTTTTAAAGCCTTTGGACTGTCCACAAAAATACGCAATAGCCCTAAAGGCCACAAGACTGGACCCTTAATTCGTTAATGAGACAACCCCACATGGGTTGAATTAAGAGCTTATAACCCGGTCGAAGAGGGGGCGGGGTTTATCCGTTCCTGTTCTTCTCAGTGCCGACTGCTTGCGATTTTCATCATTCCTCAGGAATTTCCGGTTCATCCGGGAAGTTCATTTTTAGACGAAGATTGAGATGTGATATAGGAGGGCATAAGTCAAAGTCTGTTGTATCATGCGTTTGGAGTGCGAGAGGGCTACGAATATCGGAAGACGGAGTATGTAGAGGGGCG
>CALDSX010000067.1 GCA_937924445.1 uncultured Chthoniobacterales bacterium | reverse complement strand
CAGGCCAACCCATCCATGACGCCACTCTTGAGGCCATGTGCACCGAACTCAATGCCACGGAAGTCTGCTATCCAGGCACAGATCTCCGCGTCTTTTACCGCCCAATCAGGTCATCCGTTTTCCCCAGAGGTCAGGATGTCTAAAGTTGAGTAATTTTTACTCGGCCGAACTTTGAGGATGTTCACAGCTCAAAAATCTTTTTTTGTTCGTAGTTAAGGAGCTGTCTTCTGATATCGATGCCCCATCGGTAACCACGTAAAGCGCCCCCTTTCCCGACGATCCGATGACACGGAATAAAAATTGCTAGCGGATTTGTGGCGCAGACACGGGCGACCGCTCGAGCAGCTCTTGGGGCTCCGAACGACAGGGCAAGCTCTTGATAGGTTAGCGTTTGCCCAACTGGAACTCTTAAAAGCATATTCCACACTTGTTTCTGGAAAGGGGTGCCACGCAGATCGAGAGAGGGTCTGCGTTTAGATGGAGATCTCATCCAACTTCGCAAAATGTCGAGGTGAACATCTGCTGCCGGGGTTATCCTGTGAGGAGGCGTGATAGTAAAATTCTCTCGCGGAAGCAAACCAAAGGCAAATCTGAGGGGACAAGAGGCAAATTCAACTTGCTGTTTTAAAGGGGCTAATGCCAAAGCGCAAATCCCTTTTGCACTTGCCAGGGCAAAAAAACATACTCCGTCCAGAAAACCGACGGGGCCTTGCACAGCGGTTAATTTTTCTGTCGACATCATGCTTAGGATGCCTCAAGAGGGCCAAGCTTCCTCTGTGTGGTGTTAATGAATTGGACGGAGTGGAGAGATGGAACTGTTGGGGCGGCCAGGGTGTACATCTCACAGATCGTCTTCCGCTGCGCCTTTGGTGTTTTTAAGTCCGCGAAGTTTTGCTTCAATGAACATGTTAATGTCGCCGTCCATGACAGCTTGGACGTTGCTGGTGTCTACGCCTGTCCGGTGATCTTTGACCATTTGATAAGGCTGAAAGACGTAGGAACGGATTTGGTTGCCCCAGGCAATCTCGCCTTTTTCGCCATATTGTCGTTCGAGATCCGCGCGTTTTTTATCCATCTCCACTTGGTAAAGTTTGGCCTTGAGCATTTTAAGGGCAGTCGCACGATTTTGAGCTTGGCTCCGTTCGAGCTGACACGCGACCACTAATCCACTGGGATGGTGGATTATTCGGACTGCGGTTTCGACTTTATTGACGTTTTGCCCTCCCTTACCACCGGAACGAAAAGTGTCCACTGTGATATCGGACTCTTTGATTTCGATGTCAATATTGTCTGGAAGCTCTGGAACTGCATCGAAGCTGGCGAATGATGTGTGACGGCGTTTGTTGGAGTCGAAGGGGGAAATGCGAACAAGCCGATGAACTCCTCGCTCCGTCTGGAGTCGGCCGTAGGCATATTCTCCAATCACTTTGAAAGTGACCGATTTGATGCCTACTTCGTCACCCTCTTGAAGGTCGACGACCTCGAATGCGAAGCCGCTTCTTTCGCTCCATCTGCGATACATGCGGAATAACATGTCGGCCCAGTCGCATGATTCTGTCCCACCTGCTCCAGAATGGATTGTCACGAAGGCGTTTGCCCGGTCGTGCTCGCCTGATAGAAACTGGAGCAGCTCAAATTCCGCCAGCCGCTTCTCTAAGGTGGCGAGTTCTGCCTGGGCTTCGATCTCCGCCACGCGACGCGTAGAAAGGTCTGATTCCTCTTCGAGCAGTTCGTTCAGGATTTCTGCGTCGGCAAAGGCACTTTCAAGTTCGGTGAATGGGATCAGTCGGGCTTTTATTGAGTTTGCTTTTTCGATGATTTCCTGAGCACGCTCTTTGCTATTCCAAAAATCGGATGCCGCCATCCTGTTTTCCAGTTCGGCTAATTCTTCTTTGAGCTTTGAGGGGTCAAAGATACCTCCGTAATGCGCCGAGTCGTTTTTTGAGTTCTTCCAGTGAAATGAGGGCTGCTTCTTCAGACATAGTTGTTGTGGTTTTCGGCGAAGATCGATTGGTCTGTCGTTTGCAAAGTGAACAAATTCGCGCTGTTACTCCCACCAGAGCTGGAGTTTCTTGTCGCGCCGCAGGGAGTTGATCAAGACCTTCAATCCAAAATCAGGATCATCCGATGCGACGTCATCTGCTAACTCGTGCATGTCTTCAGAGTCCTCATCCTCGTCATCAATATCATCAAAGGTGCCAAATTCCTGGTCGACGACGTCAGGGGCAAAATCGTAAATTTCCTCGGCAAAACTTTCGAGATCTTCAGGAAGCTTTTTGAACTTTAACGTTACAGAATCTTCCTCAGCGTCCACAACATCGAAATCACAAAATTCTTTCCATTCTTCGAGTCTTGCGATTATTTCTTCTGTGGAGAGATCATGGTATTCTGAAGCGGTGCCCGCTTCACGAATCAAAATGAACGGATCAGATTTGGAACTCATGGGTAAATATTGGTATCAGGTTAGTTTAAGCCGAAGAGACGACGGAAGGAGTGAACCGACCGCCGTTCTGCGAAAAAAGTCGCACGGAGAGTGTGCGAAGGTTGCACACCTTGCAATCGAGAAAATAGAAAATTTTACGTCCATTTTCGGTCTGTCTGTCTGAGTCGAAATTAATGCCCTAGAGAATACGTTTTTAATCTTGCAAGAAAGAGGGAATATTTGATGTTCTGTTCATGGTCTTCATGAAAGTCACCTCGCTCGCGTGCCGTAGTTCATCCCGACTCTTTGCACTTTTCACGATGGTTCTTTATATGGGGATTCTTGGCCATGCCAAAGCTGCTAAAGATCAAGAAATTCCTCCGAACGACTCGGAAGCGTTACTCGCGCGTGTCGGACAGGAAACGGTTGTGAAAGGGCAAATATCCCGTGTTGGCGTGGGGCCGACAGGGGTTGTCCACTTTCTCAATTTTAGTGGGGTCCCTCGTTGCGGTTTTGTTGCTATTATAAAAAAAGGCAATCTTGTGACATTTTCCGAGAGATTCGGGGTGGATTTTCCATTCAGCCTTGCGGGAAAAAGTGTGCGCGTGACGGGGACGCTAAGTATTTACGAAGACAGACCGCAAATAGAACTGCTCACCCCGGATCAACTCGAATTGCTGGAATAGGCGAGATCGCGGAATGAACGGACCGCCCAATGAGCAGTCGAGAAAAGATCGGGATCTAAAAGATCGGGATCTCATGCCTTCTCATATCCCGTTCGTGCGATGTTTCGTGTCGTTACGAATGAGCCTCGTTTATCAGGTCGGTTTGTCGCGATTGCTAAAAGAATCTTAGACGGTGCCAAATTTAGTCTGTTTCTCCCCCAGAACCGGGCAAAGGCACTAGCCCCGTGACTTCTTCGCGTGTAATAAACTTTTTTTCGATCAAAGAATCAGCGAAGAGAAGATTGTGTTGTAGCCGAAAAATACGTCCTGCCTCGGCAAGCCAATCAAGCCCTTCTTGCCTTGACTTGGCGGAAGCCTCCTTTTCCCCTAGGGTAGAAAGATTTTTTGCTTCTTGGAATGCCAATGCCGCCCGTCCATAGTAGTAAGCGGCGGTGTCGCTGGGGAAAGGGATTTTCTCGAGTTCCTCCTTAGCGAGGTGCGCTCTACCCTCGAGAAGATGAGTGAGCAAAATTTTGTAACAGAGCATTTCGTCTTTCGGCCGGCTCTCGCGCAGTTTGAGCAAACGCTGTCTGGCGGAGAAATAATTTCCTTGCAGAAAATCCACCTCTGCCAGATTCCAGTTGAGCGAAAAATCATCGGGCTTTTCCCCCAGTAATTTCAGGAAAACCTTACGTGCCTCATCAAAATTCCGCTCGTATGTGAGGACTGCGGCCTGGATGTTCATCACTCGAACATCGGTGGGGGCGAGGAGGAGAGCATTGTCAAGCGTCTTGCGTGCGCCGGCGAGATCACCTGCTTGCAAGGCTTCTCTGACGAGATTGAGTTGTGTACCAAGTTGGTCGTGGTCTGCAGCGTCAGCTTTTTCACCCGACGGCATTTCTTTAGCAGGTGCGTCGCTGACACCGCTCTGTGCGCGGCCTGGAGACATGAGGGAAAAAGGCAAAAATGATGAAAGAACCAGGATGAAAAATCGTAGTGTTGGAAGCGTCATACCGCTTGTTATACTAAGTTAAATTCAACCACAAGACAACACTTCAATGAGCTCGTGCGGTTTGAGCTGTGAGATGCCTAAACTGGCGGACATTGAGTGGTCCGCTAGTCTGAACCCTCTTTACGGATGAGATCTCTGTTTCACCTTCAGAGTGGTTGAAAGCTCGCAGATAACCCGGCGTGTCACGACGACCTGCCGCTCGAAGGTCGCCGAGCAGTGCCTCGGATAAAATCTCAGCCGGTATCGTGCGTTCTTCGAGGAGATATTCATGCAAAGCCTCCGCCAAATTGTCAGTGGAAATAGAGTGTATCCGATGAAACCGCGCATAAAACCGCTCTGTAAGATTCCAGAAAACCTCAAAGGGCGAGGTAGCCCTATCGAAAAGTAGAGTTAATGTCCTGGCGAATCTTCCACTGTTGGACACCCGATCCCAGTATGCTGAGAATCGATTCAGCCGCCGCATGGTCTGATAATTCAAATCACGGCTTTCCAAAAGATCATATGGAGGGGAGGGATTAAAAACCATGCCAAAAGGCTCAATATGACGCGCGATGGGCGTGCCTCGGAGTTTTTTGAGGATGCCGACCTGAATCTCTTGTGGGCGGAGCGCAAACAATCGGTCAAAACCAGCGGCGAAAGAGTCCAAACTTTCTCCGGGTAGACCAGCAATCAAATCGGCGTGAACATGAACCCCAGTCTCAGCTCGCAGCCAGCGGAGGTTTTCCTCTGTTCGATCGTGGTTCTGCCTTCGATGGATGCGCTCCGCCACTTCGGGATTAAAGGTTTGGATGCCTACCTCAAATTGAAGTGCTCCTGGAGGGAACCGACGAATCGCTTCCCGCAGCACTTCGGGCAGACGGTCAGGCACCATTTCAAAATGCAGAAACAGGCCTGGCTGCCAGTGTTCGAGGAAAAAATCAAGGATAGCTCTTGCAAACTTTAGATCCAAATTAAACGTTCGATCCACAAATTTGAACTGTCTTGCTCCCCGGGTGAGAAGATCTTTCAATTGGCCTAAAAAGACATCGGGGATTGCCTGTCGCACCGGGACATCTAGCGACGAAAGACAAAATTCACATCGAAATGGGCATCCACGCGAAGCTTCAACATATAAAATTCGGTTTTTGATATCCGTGGCCGTATACTCCTGATAAGCGGGTCTTATCATTGAAAGAGGTGGCGCCCCACCGTTTATTACTTTTGGACGAGATTCCCCGGAGAGAAGGGCCTGACATAGATCCGCAAACGCGAGGTCCCCTTCGTTTAGCACTATATGATCTGCAAGTGCACAGATTTCCTGCCGGTCGAATTCATGTGAAACCTCGGGTCCACCCAGGACGATTTTCAGCCCAGGCCGGAGAGTTTTTAGCAGCCGGACGAGTTCTAAAGAGAGCCCTGCATTCCAGATATACACACTTAGTCCTACTATTTGAGGGACCAACGTCAACAGCCGCTCCGCCGCCTCAGATGGTGAAGTTTTTAGGTCAAACTCAACAATCACTGTGCGAGAGCGAAGTGATCCCATGTTTGCCAAGAGCGACCGCAATCCAAAGGCAGTGTGGATATATCTTGCATTGAAAGTCGCCAAAACAATCTCCGGGCACTCAGTGTTCATGGAACAGATATTGCCACGGTTCGATCTGCTATGCCACCCACTCCCTCGAAAAGATGACTCTCCGCAAAAACAGTTTTAGAATATGAACTCAGTCAACTTTAACCTAAAGGTCACACCGTGAACTTCCCAAAGATCCATCTGCTGCCGAACCTGATGACTGCCGGCAATCTTCTTTGCGGTTTTTGTGCAATTCTTCAGATTATTCATGCGGCACTCACTGGCAAAACATCTTTTCCACAAACGGAGACAGCGCTCGAAACAGCACAAAAAGTCGCTGCCCATTATCAATATGCTGTTTGGTTCATACTCGGCGCGTTTGTATTCGATATGCTGGACGGGAGACTCGCGCGCTTTGGAGGACAGGAATCTCGGTTTGGCAAAGAGTTTGACTCCCTTGCCGATATCGTCTCTTTCGGTGTTGCACCTGCGCTGCTCGTTTACCAACTTGTTCTTCGAGACTTTGATCGTCTTGGCGCTATGATCGCTTCGCTTTATTTGCTTTGTGGCGCACTTCGTCTCGCCAGATTTAATGCCACACGCGGGGAAAGCGACAAATCTGACACCGATTTCACGGGATTCCCGATCCCGGCGGCTGCCGGGCTCATCGCATCATTGACGCTTTTTATTCTTTGGATGGACTCTGGTGAGAAAGAACTCGGTCCTCTGAAATATGTTCTTGTTGCGTTAACCGTTGGCCTCTCATTCTTGATGTTCAGTCACTTCCGTTATCCGAGCTTTAAAACTCTCAGTTGGAAAACTACCCGCTCCCTTCCGGTTTTTGTGGTGATAATCAGTTTGCTTTTTGCCACCGCGCTGAATCCGGAATGGATGCCTGCTGTGGTCTTCCTTTGTTATCTCTTTTATGGCTTAATTCGTCCCTTCATCGAACGCTCTCATGGTTCAAAAATTCACCGTGTTCTCGCGAACGACTCTGAAGGTGAAGTCAAAGATGAAGGCCAATAAGGGATTATACCATTCACTTTATTTGAGGGGAAAGTCGGCCCTTGAAAGTTGTGCTTAGCATTCCGCTTTTCTCATACGACAAAGGAATATCGAAATCCTCATAAAAGATACAGCCCCCCGCACCGCTGGTGCGAGGGGCTGCTGTTCCCCCCAGAACAAACTTTCAATAACTAAAAAATAGCTGATCAAAATCAGTGTGCAAGAAAAAAAATAAAAAAATCTCGATTTATTTCTGATTGCTCTGGAAGGAGAAACCGATTTCAATGCGAACGATGAAAAAACCTGTTGTTCTAATCATTCGCGATGGATGGGGAATCAATCCTGGAGGAGCCGCCACCGCGGACGCGGACGGAAACGCGACGCTTTTGGCTAAGACACCTTTTCACAATCACCTTTACAAAACCTACCCACAAAGCCGACTCAGTGCGTCAGGTGAAGATGTTGGCTTGCCAGCTGGCCAAATGGGGAACTCGGAGGTTGGTCACTTAAATCTCGGTGCCGGACGGATCGTTTACCAGGATCTCACTCGAATAAATCTCTCCATCCGGGAAAAGAAACTCGGTACCATTCCCGCTCTAGTCGAAGCCTTTGCCATTGCCCGGAGTTCGCGTCTTCACCTTTGGGGTTTGGTCTCGGATGGTGGCGTGCACAGCCACATGGATCACCTCGTGGCTATTGCCAAAGAGGCAAATAAAGCCGGGGTGGCGGACATTATGATCCATGCCGTCACAGACGGCCGAGACACATCCCCAACCGGAGGGAAAGACTATCTCAAAGATCTAAAACCCAGGCTCACTGAGTCTGGTGCACGAATTGCGACAGTTATCGGACGCTACTTCGCCATGGATCGCGATAACCGCTGGGAACGCACAAAACTTGCCTGGGACGCGATCGTGGATGGCCTCGGGCAAGCGTGTGTGGACGCCCCCCACGAGGCAGTTGCCCGGTGTTATGCTGATGGGAAAACAGATGAATTTCTTCCGGCCCTTGTCTTCTGCGAACCAGGGGTGAGGCGCATCCGAGACGGGGATGTTGTCATTTGTTTCAACTTTCGCTCTGACCGAGCACGGCAGCTTTCTCAAGCCTTGCTTTTCGACGATTTCTCAGGCTTTGAGACCGGTGGTCGCCCCCGAACTCACTATGTGACGCTCACGCAATACGATAAAACCTATAACTGCCCGATGGTTTTTCCTCCTCAAAGCTTCGATAACATACTTGGCAAGGTGGTTTCAGACGCCGGCCTCTCCCAGCTGCGTATTGCCGAAACAGAAAAATATCCACACGTCACATATTTCTTCAATGGCGGGGTGGAAACTCCCTATCCTGGGGAGGAGCGGCAAATCATCCCCTCTCCGAAGGTTGCCACCTACGATCTCCAACCTGAAATGAGCGCGGAAGAGGTGACAAATCGGGTCACCGCGATGATGGCTGATTTCGATCTCGTGATTCTGAATTTTGCCAACCCTGACATGGTCGGGCACACCGGCGTGGTCGGTGCGGGTATCCGTGCAGTTGAAGCGGTGGATGCCGGGGTTGAGAGAGTTGTCCGCAAAGCCCTTGCACTGGGCGGAAGCTGTCTGGTGACCGCCGACCACGGCAACTGTGAATTGATGCGAAACGAAGATGGCTCGCCCAACACCGCACACACAACCAACCTTGTTCATTTTCTCTACGTGGCCGAAGATGCCAAAAGTTTTCGTTGTGAAAATGGCATTCTTGCTGATGTCGCCCCAACTCTGCTAAACTTGTTGGGCTTGCCGAAGCCGGACGAAATGACCGGGCGTAATCTCGTTTTCCCTGCCTGAGTTCATAACAAAGCGCGCATTCGTTAATTGGATGAGTAGGCGTATCCCGCACATGCGGAGATCAATCCTATCATAGCATTTATGTCCTTGGAAAACTACCTTCGCAATTCTTTTGTTGATCGCCACATCGGCCCTCGCGATTCAGATCTTCTCAAAATGGCGCAGTGCATCGGGTTACCATCTCCAGATGCGTTGGTCATGGATGTTGTCCCCGCAGATATTCGTCGTGAAGTCCCACTTGCGCTTCCCGAGCCAGTTGGGGAGGCAGAGGCGCTTGAAAGCCTGCGAGCGCTCATGGATCGCAATCGGATTTTTAAGTCATTTATCGGCCAAGGTTATCATGAGGCTCTCACACCCGGTGTGATCCGAAGGAATATTCTGGAGAACCCAGGATGGTACACGCAGTATACCCCATACCAGGCGGAAATATCGCAAGGACGCCTCGAAGCTCTTCTGAATTTTCAGACTCTCATTGCCGACCTCACCGGGCTTGATATTGCCAACGCCTCTCTTCTGGACGAGCCCACCGCTGCTGCGGAGGCGATGCACATGGCGTGGGCCCTGCGAAAATCTCCTGAGGCGTTGACTTTTGCAATCGCGCCCGGGTTACATCCGCAAACGATCGCTGTTCTTAGAACACGCGCTGAACCTTTGGGGATTAACATCCACACCCTTGAACGGCCCGATGAATCTCTCCCCCCACGGACGTTTGGTGCCATCGCTCAGTATCCTTGCACTGATGGTTCTCTGGTAGATCCTTCGCCCATTATCCTCGCGGTGAAACAAGCAGGCGGGATCTCGATTCTTGCTGTTGATCCTCTTGCCATTGTTTTACTAAAAACTCCGGGTGGCTTCGGCGCGGATATCGCCGTCGGCAGCGCACAGCGTTTCGGAATCCCCCTCGGCTACGGCGGACCTCATCCAGCCTTCTTTGCGTGCCGAGAGAGCCTTAAACGCCATATGCCGGGTCGTATTATTGGGCTTTCGAAAGATGTTCATGGAGCCCCTGCACTTCGTCTCTCTCTCCAAACCCGTGAACAGCATATTCGACGGGAAAAAGCCACTTCAAACATTTGCACCGCGCAGGTTCTACTCGCTGTAATGGCTGGGATGTATGCGGTGTTTCATGGGCCAGAAGGACTGCGGCGTATTGCCACACGAATCCGTTCTCTGGCTTTTGCTTTGGCCGATCGTCTTCGCGCCGGCGGCTTGCATGTTTCGCAAGCGTCGGAGTTCTTTGACACCATCCGCATCAATGGAACGCCTGGCAGCTGCGACGAATGGATGGCCCGTGCTGAAAATGCGGGCTGCAATTTGCGCCGTCTGGCACCCGATGCCGTGTGCGCTTCATTTGATGAGGCCAAAACGCACGAAGATGTCACACTCCTTGAGGAGGTGTTTGGGTTGACGCCCAGAAAAAAACCGATAAACGACGCGCCAAAACTCTCAGAAACTTGGTGCCGTGAGCTCCCGCTTTTACCCCAACCGATATTCAATTCCATCCGGAGCGAGACAGAGATGCTTCGCTACATCCGTAGGCTGGAATCCCGCGACCTCTCTCTCTGTCATTCAATGATCCCGTTGGGTTCATGCACAATGAAGCTCAATGCTTCGACAGAAATGTTTCCCTTGGGATGGGATACTGTTTCACGACTGCATCCATTCTGCCCGTCCATTCAGGCGCAGGGCTACCGTGCGATGGCCTTGGAATTATCGGCGTGGCTTGGAGAAATTACCGGTCTTCCGTTCGTTTCCCTACAACCCAATGCGGGCTCCCAAGGCGAGTATGCCGGTCTGCTTGCAATAACGCGTTTTCACAAGGCCAAGAGGGAATCACATCGCAACGTGTGTCTTATCCCTGTCTCCGCACACGGAACAAATCCTGCCAGCGCTGTAATGGCTGGGCTGAAGGTTGTCCCTATAGCCTGTGATACGCATGGTGACGTGAATCTTGCCGATCTTGAGGCCAAAGCAGCGGCAAACGCTCCTCATCTCGCTGCAATTATGGTTACCTACCCCTCAACCCACGGGGTTTTCGAGACTGGTATCCGTCGTATCTGTCAAATCGTCCACCAAAACGGCGGGCTCGTCTACATGGATGGGGCAAACATGAACGCCCAGGTTGGCCTCTGTCGCCCCGGTGATTTTGGGGTGGACGTTTGCCATCTAAACCTTCACAAGACATTTTGCATTCCCCACGGTGGCGGCGGACCAGGTGTTGGACCTATCGCTGTGGCACCTCATCTGGCCCCCTTTTTGCCAGGGGACCCGCTTCATCCAAATGGTGGCGCTGTCTCGGCAGCATCGCTAGGCAGTGCGAGTATCCTTACCATCCCGTGGCTTTACATCCGTATGATGGGAGCCGTTGGTCTGCGTAAAGCGACGAAGGTGGCGATTTTGAATGCAAACTACATCGCAGCGCGACTTTCACCGCACTACACGATTCTATACAAAGGCCACAACGGTCTCGTCGCTCACGAGTGCATTATAGACCTGCGTCCCTTCAAAAATTCTGCCGGAATTGAAGTGGATGATGTGGCCAAGCGTTTGATGGATTATGGATTTCATGCCCCGACAATGTCATGGCCCGTTCCTGGCACCATGATGATCGAGCCGACAGAATCCGAGTCTCTCGACGAACTTAATCGTTTCTGCGATGCGATGATCTCGATTCGTGGAGAGATACGTGAGATCGAGACCGGCCTTATGCCTCGCGATCGCAACCTATTAAAGAACGCTCCTCACACCGCCCAAGCTGTTACCTCGTCGGAATGGGATCAGCCATACAGTCGTGAAAGGGCGGCTTATCCTGCCACGTGGACCAAACGGTCCAAATTCTGGCCTTTTGTTGGTCGCGTGGACAATGTGTTCGGTGACCGAAATCTGGTCTGCTCCTGTCCTTCTGTCGAAGAACTTGCCAACCTTGCGCATTGCAGCGGCTGAGCGCTTTTTCCTCTTACGAATTGAAAAACTTTCCTGCGCCCTTGAAATGCGCGGGCATGCGTGTATGCGTTTCTCTACAGATACAGTCGGCGCAAAAAAAGAGTCCGGCACCACAACATCTCCTTCATAATTAACTCTCACCAAAAATGATGAGCCCAACATTTCACGGAAAAATTTACGACGACATCGTCCAGACGATTGGTCGAACTCCTCTTGTCAGGCTGAATAGAGTGACAGCTGGACTGAATGCTACCATCGCGTTGAAGTGTGAATTTTTTAACCCTCTCGGCAGTGTGAAAGACCGCATCGGCATGGCTATGATCGAGGCTGCGGAACGCGACGGTCTCATTGATAAAGAGACGATCATTGTAGAACCAACCAGTGGCAACACGGGGATTGCTCTAGCTTTTGTTGCGGCCGCCAGAGGCTACAAACTTATCCTTACGATGCCAGAAACAATGAGCCTCGAGCGCCGCACTTTACTCGCCATGCTGGGAGCCACACTTGTCCTCACCCCTGGTGCTGAAGGAATGAAAGGTGCTATTGCTCGTGCCGAAGACATCGTCCGCAACACCCCAAAAGCATGGATGCCGCAGCAATTTTCTAACCCGGCAAACCCGGCAATTCACCAAAAAACGACGGCTGAAGAAATTTGGGCTGACACCTCCGGCGGCATAGATATACTCGTCAGCGCTGTCGGAACTGGGGGCACGATCACAGGCGTTACCGAAACTCTTAAAGCGCGCAAACCATCCCTGCTCTCAATCGCAGTCGAGCCTGCTGATTCCCCTGTTATTACGCAGACGATGAAAGGCGAGCCGGTCAAGCCCGGCCCTCATAAAATTCAGGGCACGGGGGCGGGTTTTGTCCCAAACAATCTCCATTTAGATTGTGTGGATGAAGTCTTGACGGTCACAAACGAAGAGGCATTTGCTATGGCACGGCGTCTGGCCAAAGAAGAAGGTATCCTCGGCGGAATAAGCACCGGAGCAAACGTGCACGCTGCGATCAATGTCGCCTCGCGGCCTGAAAATAAGGGCAAACTCATTGTCACGATCGGGTGCTCTACTGGAGAACGCTATCTGAGCACTGCTCTGGCGGATGAAGCCCGCGCTGCACTCAACAGTTGAGTCATTTAGTCGCTTCCGCCCCCTTTTTTCTAAGTCAAAGACAAAATGTCCAAGCAACCACCCTCGTCTTCCCAAGTTCAGGATCAAGGAATGACGGCTCCCGCTGATGAGCCGGTTATCGTTCGTCTGGAAGAGACCACCTGGGAAAGGCATGGGAAGAAGATTATTTTTGGCGCTCTTGGAGCGGCGCTGGGCATTGTCGCATTTGCCCTTCTCACTTACGGTGTGGCCCGGCGACAGGCCGCAGCCGCCGCCGCATATGCTGAGGCCAAAATGTCGACAGATTTCTCCCGCGTTGCTCGTGAATTCAGTGGTACTCCTGTCGCTGGGGATGCCTTGATTCGGTTGGCAGCTTCTCACCGAGCCTCGGGCGAGTTGGAACAAGAGTTCACCGCGTTAACGGAGTTACTGACAAAATATCCAAAACACCCAATGCGTTCTCTTGCACTCATCGCGTTGGGCAAAAACCAGCGGGCAAGAGGTCAGGGAACTCAGGCGATCACCACCTTTCAACAAGTTCTCACTGAACGCCCACGGGGTGAGGTCGCTTCCATGGCCGCTCTAAACGCCGGGTTGGTGAGCCTAGAGATGGGGCAGCAAAAAGAGGCTTATTCTTATTTTCAACAAGCCGCAAGCCTTCAATTTGACTCCTTGCCTGCTCGGCAGGCAGCTCTAGAAATGAGACTCCTTGAGGCATCTGGTGTTTCGGCTCCTGGGACTTCGTCTCCCGCGAGTTCCGAATGGAATGTGGAGGAGAATAAAAATTCCTCCACCATTGAAAACACATCCAGTGAATCAGCCTTGCCCCATCGCGGCACGGCGGCAGAGGTCTCCGGTGATCATCAGCCTTGATGTTCGGCTTCAACGTAGCCTCCTTTTTTGAGTTGATAAAAATAGCGCTTTCTCAGTGAAGTTTTAGTTGGCGCTTGAGCTTGCGCCGACTCAGGTCCAAGCTTCGCTGCCGTAGCCGCTCCCGCATGCCAATGTATCTTAAAACTCTCGAACTATTTGGTTTTAAATCGTTTGCCGAAAGAACAGTGGTGCAGTTTCATGAAGGCATCACCGCCATTGTTGGCCCAAACGGTTGTGGCAAATCGAACATTCTCGATGCGGTCAAATGGGTGCTTGGCGAGCAGTCTGCCAAAGCCTTGCGTGGCGATGGCATGGTGGACGTCATCTTCAACGGTACAGATGATCGAAGACCGCTCAACATGGCAGAGATCTCACTCACCTTCGCGGAGTGCGAACGCGAGTTGGGAGTTGAATGGAATGAGGTTCGGGTTTCCCGACGTCTCCACCGCGATGGAAAGTCCGAATATCTGCTCAATAACTCCCCATGCCGCCTACGTGATATACAAAATCTCTTCATGGATACAGGAATTGGTCGCAGTGCCTACTCCATCATGGAGCAGGGAAAGATTGATCAGATACTTAGCTCTCACCCAGAGCAACGTCGCGCTGTATTTGAAGAGGCCGCAGGAATTACAAAATACAAAACCCAGAAAAAAGAAGCGCTTAGAAAACTTGAACATACCGAAGCGAATCTTATCCGAATTACCGACATTCTGCGCGAAGTAAAGCGGCAGATTGGCTCTCTACAGAGGCAGGCAGGAAAAGCTCGGCGCTACAAAGCCTTGCAGAATGACCTCCAGATTCTCGACACCCATCTCGGCAAGAGACGTTTCGACACTCTCGACACCGAACTGGCCGAAGCGGTTCGGGAGATGGAGACGCTTACCGAGCAGATAGATGAATTATCCTCAGGGGTGAACACGCGTGAGCAGGATGTTGTTTCGAAACGGCTTGCCCTCGAGGAAATCGAACTCCGCGCCATGAGTGCCCGTGAACGCGCACAGGAGCTTCGCAATCTCATCGCAAATGCCGAAGTCCGCATCGGTTTCAACCGTGAGCGTAATATCGAGCTGAACGCGCTCATCCGTCGCCACACTGAAGAAATAACTGAATCCGAGGGGCGCTACGCGGAGAGATCTGCCGAACTCGAACGCCTCGAGAGCGAAATTCAGGTCGAGTCCATAAAATCTTCCGATGCAGATGGCGAAGTTGCCGCAAAGACCGCTTTCGCCGAAGAGGCCCGCGCCCGTCGCTCCACCGTCGAACGCGAATTTGATCGGCTACGCTCCAACATAACCGGAAAAGAACAAACCTTATTTCGTCTCAAAAACGAACTCGCCTCCTTCCTCAATCAAAGAGAGGCCATTGACGCTCGCGTCGCGGCTCTCGACCACGAAATTCAGGCGTTACGCGACAGCATTGAGAGAGCGAAAGAACGGGCGAACGAGCAGGAATCAGCCCTGGCCGAAAAGAAAACCGAGTTCGAACAAGCGAACCTTCGTGTAAGCCAGACCCAGACCACACTGGCTGAATCTACAAACGCTTTGCGTCAGGCCGAAGCCTCCTTCGCCTCAGCCAGTCGAGAACTTCAAACAACGGAACTCCGGCGCGAATCCTTGGAACAACTCAACCGTGAAGGAGCTGGACTCAATGAGTCGTCGCAGGCCATTCTTGCGGCTAACAATAAAGATCCCGATCTGGCGGGCACAGTCGTTGGCGCTCTCGGAACTCTCATTGAGACTGAACCTCATCTTATCCCTGCAATTGAGGCTGCCCTCGGTAATGGTCTGCATTGTATTGCCGCTACGGATCCTTCGGCATTTCAAAGAATCCTTTCGTCTCTGGGGCGATTGGAGGCTCGTGGAGCCAGCATTGCCTGCGCAGGGTTGTTTCCTACTCAAAAACAAAAAGAAAACATCTCCCTTCCCTCAGAAGCAAAACCCCTTCGCCAGGCTGTTCGCGCTCCCGATCCCGTCAGCCGCATTCTCGACGCCTTGCTCGCCGACACTTGGCTTGTTGCCTCCATTGATGATGCTCTGAGGCTTCGGCAGAGTCACGTGGCAACATTTGTCACTCCGCAAGGTGAACTAATCTCCCGCTCTGGCATTTTTTTCTCCGCTTCAGGCGATTCTTCCGGTCGGGCTGTGCTCCAACGCAAGAACCTCATCGCTGAGCTGAGTGAAAAAACTGCCTCAATCCACAGCGAACTTGCTAAGAAGGAAAAAGCTCGCGAACTCGCAGCAGCCACTGTCGCAGATGCGCAACAACGCCTCGAAGAGGCCAAAACTGCCGCTCAGGAGGTACGGCTCCAGGTTTCCACCATCGAAGGACAACTCGGCGAAGTCCGGCGCGAACTTCGTAGCCTCGCCGACCGGCTCGCTTCCTTGGAACGCGAACGTGAACAAAACAGTGCTCGAATCGTAGGACTCGTCGAACGCCACAGCTCGGTTGCGGCCACCGTTAATGCCGAATCAAGCGCCCTCGATTCTCTGAGACGGCAGATCGAAACGTTCACCGCATCGATTGAAAACGCTCGTGCAGACGAGGACCTGGCCCTCTCAAACCTCAACGATTTACGCGTCAAAGCCGCCGAAGCCCGTCAACGCGTCGAAGGCCTACGCCGACAACGCGATCCTCTCCGATCACGTATCGCTGAGCTTCGCAGTCTCATCGATACACGCGCACAAGAAATCGAAACATTCAAAGCACGGATTGCAGCCCATGACCGTGAAAATGCCACTCTCCAAGAAGCTATCGCCGCGCACCACACCGAACTCTCACAGGTCGATGCGCAAATTTCAGAAATTCTCAGCGAACGTGAAGCCGCCGCCGCAGCAATCACAGCCCTCGAGACAGACCTCCGCGAAGCTCGCAACACACTCGATGCTCTCCGCAAAAATCGCGGCGAACAGGAAGTTCGACAGACAACAACCCGCTTACAAATACAGAACCTCAACGACCAAATCGTCAGCCGTTATCAAATTGAACTGGCAGATTTCTCCCCCGACACTTATGCCTTACTAAAAACTCTCGAAAGTATAAACAAATCTCGTTCCAAAAAAGAAACCGATCTGGCGGACCAGAACGAATGTCCAAAGCCAACAGACACCGCGGCAAATGAAAAACCCAACGGCGATTCTGACCCCGCAACAACTCGCGAAACCGGTATTGACTGGGAGCAAATCGAATCCCTTGTCATTGAAATGCGCCAAAAACTCGACAGCATGGGACCAGTCAATCTCGATGCCATCGAAGAATTTGAAGAACTGGAACAGCGTCAACAATTTCTTGAACTGCAAAATAACGATCTGCTCAAAGCAAAGAGTGAACTCCTCGAGGCTATCGCCAAAATCAACAAAACAACCGAAGAACTTTTTGCAGAAACATTTCAACGTCTGCGGGAGAACTTCGGCATAATGTTCCGCGAACTTTTTGGAGGCGGCAGAGCCGATCTCGCCTTGATGGATAGCGACGATCCACTCGAATGCGGCATCGAAATAATTGCACGCCCACCAGGAAAACAGCCGCAATCCATCTCTCTCCTCAGCGGCGGCGAACGGGCGATGACGGCACTTGCTTTGCTGTTCGCCATTTATATGGTCAAACCAAGCCCCTTTTGTGTCCTCGACGAAATGGACGCCCCTCTGGATGACTCTAACATCAATCGCTTTATCCGCATACTCGAACGGTTCACCGAGCAAAGCCAATTTGTTGTCATTAGCCACAACAAACGCACCATTGCGAGAGCCGATTACCTCTATGGCGTCACCATGGAACAAAAGGGCGTGAGTAAACTCATCGGCATGCGCTTCACTCGGGCCGACGATACCACTGCCTCTTCCACCACATTTTCCGCCGCAGGAAGCTCAATTAACGACGGCGAGACTCCCGGCATATCCGAGGTCTTTGGCAAATCAAGTAATATCCTCAGCGAACAAACTCCGCAACATTGACATGGCGCTCTTGCGCCAAAGCCTTACTTCCACACCTTTTCCGCAGCAATGACCCGGCCCACGCGAATCCAGGACATGCCGACCGACCAAAGACCTCGCGAAAGAGCTGAGCGTCAGGGAATTGAAGCCTTGAGTAATCCCGAGCTCATCGCTTTGCTCGTGCGCACTGGCTGTAAGGGCCGGAATGCAATCGAGATTGGAGCAATGCTTCTCCAGGAATTTGGAAGCCTGCGCGGTCTCTTCCGAGCTTCACTCGATGATCTTCTCGCTATGCCTGGTCTTGGTCCTGCGAAGGCCCTTGAACTCTCCGCTGCCATCGAACTCGGCAACCGCGCCCGTCGCGAAGTAGCCTCTGCCACAGCACTCGATACCTCAGAACGCATCTATGACTTCTGCGCGCCAGATATGCAGCACCTTGCTACCGAAATGATCCGTGTCATCATGCTCGACACGAGACTTAAATTTTTTGCTCAGCGCGATATATCCAACGGCACCGTAAACGAAACCATCGCACACCCGCGCGAAATCTTTGCCCCTGTTATCCGACGCTCAGCTTACGCAATGGTTCTCGTCCACAACCATCCCTCTGGCGATCCCACTCCGAGTTCGGCAGACCTCCAACTCACACGCCGCCTTTCTGAAGCCGCAGGAATTCTCCAAATCCGTCTTCTCGACCATATCATTATCGGTCTTCCTGGGACCAATCGTTCACCGTTTTACAGCTTCCGCGACGCAGGACTACTTTAACGCTCCCATCTCTATGACTGTTCATCCTACCGCCTTGGTTGATCCTTCCGCCCAACTGGCCGAGGGGGTTGAAATTGGCCCTTATGCCATCATTGGCTCACGCGTTTCTCTTGCTGAGGGTTGCCGTGTCTTCGCTCATGCAGTCCTAGAACAGGACATCGTTGCCGGACCCGGCAACACGTTCGGCTACGGCGCAATCATCGGTGCGCCCCCGCAGGATCTCTCATTCAGGCCTAATGATCCCGCACGCGTTGTCATCGGCACGGGAAATACCTTTCGCGAATACACGACAATCCATCGCGGAATGGGGGAGGGAACCATCTTGGGCGATAACAATTTTCTTATGGCCGGGGCTCATCTCGCCCACAATGTCAGGTTGGGAAATAACATCCTTATCGCAAATAACTGCCTCCTCGGCGGCCATGTCCAAGTAGGCGATCGCGCCTTTCTGGGTGGAGGCTCAGTTTACCATCAATTCACACGCATTGGTCGTCTGGTCATCACTCAGGGCCAAGGCGGGTACGGTAAAGACATCCCACCATTCTGTATGGCTGCAGGCATCAATCGCATCGCCGGATTAAATGTCATTGGCCTGCGACGTGCAGGCTTTACTCCTGCCCAACGCGCTGAAATCTCAGCCGCATTCTCGCTCCTCTACCGGCGGGGACTTAACGTTACTCAGGCGTTGGAGGCCGCCTCAGGAATTAGCACACCGCTTGCCCGCGAATTTTTTGATTTTGTCGCCGCATCAACAAAACGCGGCATCTGTCGTTTGGAAAAGCGGTTTCACAACTTGGCCTCGGATTGACTTATTTGTGCGACACTTGTCTTTGCCATAGCAAGAAGCACAATGCCAATGAGCTACAGGGGCCGGATTGTCGAGCAGATGATCATCAGCGTCCTGGCCTGAACTCATCCCCGCGGGAGCGGATACGAACAATCCTCGAGAGGATGGAATTCCACAGCAGGCGGGCGAGGGATTTGCCAGTCGATGCGCTTGTTACCTACATGATGGCTTCGGGGCTGTTTATGGCAGTTTTCACCGGCGAGGTTTTGCGTTTGCTGGAGGAGGGCCTAGACTGGGTGGTCGAAGCCTTGCGCGAGGGGGGATGTTCTGGTGGGCCGACCGCCTCTACACTTTCTTCTCGCTCTGGAAGAAGGCGCTTTGCGCAAAAGCCTCATTACTGTGGCGCGCGCCGCACCAACGCAGATCTGCGCGTGGAGGAAGTTTTGCCCGATAGCTCTGAGCTTTCCCGGGTCTATCCCGCCGAGAGGGACAAACGCAAAAAATGTAATGGGCTCATTTTGCGAGGCATTGAATATCCACTCGAAGGGGTTGCAGACTCGAAACTCCTCTGCCGGTTCATCTCCAACCTGGTGGATTGCGAAAAATACCCTGCCCAAGAGCCCGCAGCGCTCTGACCGCAACGCTGGGAACACCACGGCTCGCGCAGTTGAAGGCGAACATAAATCGAAGTGACCCCTCACGTGTT
>CALDSX010000066.1 GCA_937924445.1 uncultured Chthoniobacterales bacterium | reverse complement strand
GCTGAGTCAACACAAATCGTCCAGAATTCATGCAGAAAAGGATGACGTTTTTTCAAATGCGTCACAGTGCTTTTCTGTTGCAACACCCACATATTGAACGCTTTGCGCCTATTCATTTTCTTCTTAACCGGACACCCGTGTACTCTACCGTAAACGTGCCGATGCGGAATCGACAGAAGGGAGATGGCCTGCACGGCTGCTGCTTCTGACCTACAACCTCTAGACGCCTTTCGTGCGCGTGGTCAAGGAGCTGGGGTGCATACCGAGGCGGTGACCAGCCGTGATGAACTCTTGCTTGTCCCGGCAAAACTGGTCGAGATCAGACGGCAGAAGCTCAAACTGGCCGTTTCAGAGAATTGCTGGGCAGCCAGCAGCAAAGCTTATGAGCGGCTCAAAGGGGCTGGTTGACCCGAACTGCGCCGTAGTTGGATAATCAGCAAGCTTTGATGCGCTCTCTGTGCTGGCACACCTCCCTCAGCCCACAAAATTGGCTCACGGATCCTTTTGGGTGACATCTCAACTGCACGATCTACGTTAAAAGTTTTTATAAAACTGTTCTTGTTTGAGAAGCGTCTTAAACTCAGCATGCGTTTTTACGGCTTGTGAAATGCTGCTTTGGATTTTTGATTTAGAGGCCTTTTCCCAGTTGCGTGGCAATAGACTTTAAAAAATACTCTGATCTGATCTGCGCTCTATTGCGACGTGGTACTGGTTTTTGCTGACAAGTTGCCTTTGCGATCTTTGGCGATCAGCATGTAAAGAACGGGCACAGCGAAAAGAGTGAGTACCGTGCCTATTGCCATGCCAGTCACAAGAACAAGACCGATGGAATTGCGTGCCTCGGCGCCAGGCCCCGTAACGAGCGTGAGTGGCAGGTGACCAAAAACCGTTGCAACCGAGGTCATTAGCACGGGGCGAAGACGCACGCGGGCTGCCTCGCGGATGGCAGCGATTTTACTGAGGCCCCCTCGCTGAAGTTCATTCGCAAATTCAACGATGAGGATGCCGTTCTTGGATATTAAACCGACAAGCGTTACAAGGCCAACTTGGGAGTAAATGTTCAGTGTTGTGGTCCAGGAATCAGTCCAAAAGGGGAGTTGCGGATTGGGCATACGGAGAAAAATCACCGTAAGAGCGCTAAATAATGCGAGAGGAACGCTGCCAAGAAGGATAACGAACGGATCGCGAAAACTGTTAAATTGCGCGGCCAGCGTCAGAAAAATGAGTATCAACGCAAGGCCAAGTGCCGGAAGGAATCGGTCGCCTTCGACTTTGAGCTGTCGGCTTTCCCCAGTGTAGTCTATGACATAGCCTGGAGGAAGGATTTTAGCTGCCTCGCGCTCCATAAAATCGAGAGCGCTTCCGAGAGGCGCGGCCGCCACGACACCGCTGAGTTTAACAGCATTCAGCTGTTGAAAACGATTGAGCGACCGCGGGACAGTCGTGGTCTTCAGATGGGCAATTGTGCTCAGCGGTATGAGTTTCCCCTCTGGTCCGGTGACGTAAATATTCTGGATTTGTTCGGGATTAAGCCGATCCACACGGCTTATTTGAGGTATGACTTTGTAGCTGCGTCCGAAATTATTAAACCTGTTCACATAGTTGCCTCCGACCATCGTTGCGAGGTCAGCTCCTATTGAACCTAAATCTAAGCCGAGGGTGGCAATCATATCGCGATCTAAGATTAATTCGCTCTGCGGCTGATCTATTTTGGTATCAATAATCGGCGGAAACGCAAACATTCCACTCTGCACGGCAGAGATTTTAAGCTTCTCTGCAAATTCCAAAATTTGTGTCGGCTCGGCTGTGGATGCGATAACAAATTCAAAAGGAAATTGTCCGCCACCTGGTAAGGCGGCCGGAGTCACCGCAAACATGCTGATGCCTGGTATTTGCGAAAGACCGTTTTGGACCTCGGGAAGGATTTCAAAAATCGTTCGCTTGCGCTCACTCCACGGTTTTGCAACCATGCCAGAGAATCCACTCGAGGGAAATATGATCTGAAAAGAGTACGCGAATTCGGGAACAGACTTGAAGACATCGTTGGCTGCTTCAGTGAACGGAAGTGTCTGATCGAGCGATGCATTGGCCGGAGCTTCGACTATTCCAAAGATGACGCCCTGATCCTCTTGTGGTGCGAGCTCCTTTGGACTCATAAGAAACAAAGGGACAGTGAGCAAAGAGAGCAGAAGCCAGAGGCCATAGATCACAGGTCGAACAGACAAAACACCGTCGAGTGCCCGACCATAAGCAAGGCGTAGGGAGGCAAATTTTTGGTTGAGCCAGCCGGTGAAGCCTTTTTCCTCTCGATCAGAAGTGAGGAGCTTCGAAGAAAGCATGGGTGAGAGAGTTAGAGCGACAAAACCTGAAATTGTGACAGCGCCTGCCAATGTGAAGGCAAACTCCCGAAAGAGTGAACCGGTAAGCCCACCCTGCAGCCCAATGGGAGCATACACTGAAATCAGCGTTATGGTCATTGCGATAATTGGCCCGACTAATTCTCGCACACCCAGCAACGCGGCTTGGGTGGGATTGCAACCCTCGCGCAAATGGCGTTCGACGTTCTCCACAACTACGATCGCATCATCAACAACAATGCCGACCGAAAGAACGATGGCAAGGAGTGTCAAAAGATTCAGCGTAAACCCAAAAACTTGCATGAGAAAAATCCCGCCGATCAATGAAAGCGGAATGGCCAACACGGGCACCAGAACCGATCTGACAGAGCCGAGGAACAAAAAAATTACTACGACCACAATCAGCAGGGTTTCGGCGAGCGTTTTAACGACTTCGTTTATTGCATCTTCGATGTATCTGGTCGAATCGTAAGCGATGCGAGCGGTGAACCCTGTTGGCATTTCTTTTTGAATGGCATTAAGTTCTTTCCGCACCTGTCGAATAACTTCTATAACATTTGAATTCGGCAACGGCCATACGCCCATGAACACCGCAGGTTCACCACTGAAGCGCGTGGCGGAATCGTAGTCCTCCGCTCCAAGAACAACATCAGCCACATCACGCAAGCGGATTATCGAATCGCCATTATTTGCGATGGACATTTCACGAAATTCTTCTGCCGTGTTGAGATCTGTGTTTGCCGAAAGATTTACCTGAACAAGGTTTCCCTTTGTTCGCCCAATCGCAGCAAGATAGTTGTTCTTGTTAAGAGCCGAACGAATTTGCATAGGGCTGATATTGAACGCCGCCAACCGTTCTGGTTTAAGCCAGATGCGAATGGCAAATGTGCGTGCTCCAAGAATATCGGCACGTTGCACCCCGCGAAGCGCAGAGAGACGTGGCTGAACAACACGAACGAGGTAATCTGTGACTTCATTCGGCTGCAACAGCGGTGAAGCAAATGTCAAATATGCGGCAGCAACCTGACTGTCAGCGCTTTCTATGTCAATAACCGGCACCTCGGCCTCAGGTGGCAGATCACCTCGCACCTGGTCAATCTTTGCCCCGATCTCCGAAAGAGCTTTTGTGGCATCGTAGTTCAACCGAAGTCTAGCTGTAATCGTCGAAAGGCCCAACGTGCTTTGGCTTTCGAGGTAATCAATCCCGTCAGCTGCGGCGATGGCCCGCTCGAGCGGTGCCGTAATGAAGCCGCGCACCAATTCAGCATCGGCGCCAATGTAAGCCGTTGTGACTTTTACGCTAGCATTTTCACTGCGCGGATACTGCCGAATAGAGAGATTGCTAATAGCTTGCAAACCGGCTACGAGCAGAATAGTGTTAACCACAATCGCAAGTACCGGTCGTCGAATGAATATATCTGTCCAGCTTTTGTTCACGACAAGAAAGGCCCTTAAGAATTTGTTGGCTTTGGTGCCTCTAAGGCCTTTGGGGCAAGACGGTTATCAACTTTAACCGACATTCCGTTAGACAGCTTGAAGAGACCGGAGGAGACAACCTGAGCATCTTCTGGAACACCTTCGATTGAGATGTAATCCCCCCGAGTGATGCCCGGACGAACAACTCGTTGGGATAAGTGCAGCATACCAGGGATCCCATTTTTCGCCGGTTGCTCTTCGATAACGAACACAGAATCACCGAAGGGCGAGTAGAGAACTGCCGTCGCCGGGACGACGAGGTGTTGATCGCTTTGATCCAAAACCGTTTGAACACGGACAAACATGCCCGGCCGCAGTTTCTCATCCCGATTGGGAAAAGTGGCCTGAAGTTGGATACCGCGTGTCCGTTGATCGAGTTCGGGATTTATTGCCGAGAGTTCGCCCTCGAATATGATGCCCGGGTAGGCGTCAGTGGTTGCCCGGACCTTCTGGCCGGATCGCAATTCCCGAAATCGCTGTTGCGGAAGGTTAAAGTTAACAAACACTTGGTCGAGCGCCTGAAGCGACACGATCGGCGCCCCTGGGCTGAGCACTTCACCTAAAGCCACTTGACGAATTCCGATACGGCCAGAAAAAGGTGCACGGATTGTTTTCTTGGAAATGGCAGCTTTAATCTCATCCACCTGCGCCAAAGTTTTTTTCAATTGTGCTTCTGCTTGGTCAACTGCTGCGTCAGCGATGGTGTTTTGGAATTGAAGACGTCGTGAACGCTCCACTTCACGTTCAGCCAACTGGGCATCGGCTTCAGCTGCGCGAAGTTGCGCCTCCTCACTGCTAATGTCGAGTTGGACAAGCAGAGCGCCCTCTTCCACAGTTGTGCCACTTTCAAAATGAATCTCCTTAACAGTGCCACCGACCTCTGCCGCCACAGTGACGCCCATAACACTGGTCACCGAACCAACAGACTCCGCAGTTTGTTCCCAAATAACCTTTTGCACTTCCGCTGAGGTTACAACGGTAGGTGGAGGAGGCGGAGGAGGTTGAACAAGTGCAGCAATCTGGAAGCCACGCACGACAACGACAGCGAAAATCAAAGCAAGGACAAACCCGATGCTCCAAAAAATCGCTGCGGTCTTTGAAACTCCAGGTGAGCCACTCTTGACGGTCCTTTCCCCTGATGGTTGAGAAGATTCGGGGTTCGTTTGGGCATTCATGACGCGATGATGTGGTCTAAAAAAAATTAGAGAGTTTCCTGACCGTGTTTAGACAACGACATTTTACGAGTCCGATTCGTTACAGGATGCCGTTGAAGAAGAAGAGCAGATTCTACAAACCGATGAATAAATACTGCTGCGTCAGCAGGATTGGCACCACTGCGAAAAACATCCAACAGAACTTGGTTCGAGAGTCCCGTGATTGCAGATACAGCAAAATCCGGATTCACTGACACAAATTCCCCAGACGCTATTCCTTCAGAAATGACAAGTTTCATCAGATTGATAATTTCATCGTAAGGCTTGGCACACTTTTCAGGCACACAAAGACCAAGGGAGGGACGTGGCTTTGTCTCAAGCTCGTAGATATACAGTGTGAGAAATGGGGCATTCGACTGAAAGAAATGTGCCTTGCAAGTGAGCAGAGCGTGCAGCTTGGCTGTTGCAGAAGATTCCTTTGCAGAGGCTGCTCTCATTTGTTGGAGATACCCTTCGAGTTTGCGACGCAGAAGTTCATTATAGAGATCTTCTTTGTTTTTGAAGTAGCGGTAGAGCGTGCCCGTAGCGTATCCAGCCATCTCGGCGACCTGCTCCATGCAGACGTTGTGGAAACCTTTTGCCGCGAAAAGTTTTTCTGCGGCGTTGAGGATATCGGTTTGGCGAATGTGTGTATCGCGCTCTTTTCGAGAGACGGGAGATTGGTGCTCAGATGCCATAAAGAAATATGAAATATATGTGATGAATGTCAATTCATTTATTGTAACATGTATTCATATTCAAAACCACAGTCTTGGCAGAGCGAGTGACCCTCAAAAAATCCGCCCTTGAATTCTTCAAAATGCCGGCTTGGCATTCTCCACATTTCATTCTTTAGCTGTCGCAAGCCATATAAAAAACTAGCTCGTCTCTTTCTCCACTTGAAAGACAACAGCCTTGAGCTTTATCATAGAGATTTATCTATCAACACTATTCGCTGCATTTTCCCTCAAAATGCCGTCATCTTAATCGTTCTTTGTCCTCTTCTTTTTACCAATGGATATAAAACGAGGGTCCCAATTGTGATTAAAGGAAATTCCGCAAAGGAAACAGCACATTAGGCAATTTCTACTTAAACAAAACCCTCTGAACGCAGTCACGCAACCCTACGCCGCGAAAATATTGGTCGTCCGCCCGTTGATCTTTGGCTAACCCCCGAAGTTTTAGAATCCCTGCGAAAGCACACTGGCCTCCAAGACGAACTCAAAATCTACCATGCGCTTGGTGTTGACAAAATTGTATGGATTTTCCCCGGGTACGAAGCTGACCGTTTCGACCCCAACCAAAGCGGGGCGCGAGATCCTTGGGGTGTGCCCACCGTGATAGTGCGTTCTGGTCAGTCCACTTACGTGGAATATGGCGAAGGGCCCATTTCACAAATGAAGGAAATAGAAGAGCTGGACGACTACCCCCGCTGGCCTGACCCGGAGCTTTTTCATTATCAAGCCGCTAATAAGGAGGCCCGCCGGGCGCGGGAATTTGGCTTTGCAACGATCGGGCCATGGCTATCGCACTTTGAGATTTAGTGTCACCTGCGCGGTATGGAAAACGCGTTAATGGATGTGCTCACTGCACCAGAATTTCTTGAGGCTGCCCTCGACCGGATTGAGACTATTCAGACCAAATTACTGGATCGTTTCTTTAGCGAATCCGAAGAATTCTTGGATATCGTCTTCATTTCTGAAGACCTTGGCACGCAGGAAAGCCAATTAATCTCCGTATCTGCTTTTGAGGCTCATCTTAAACCTCGCATCCGTCGCCTCTGTAAATTAATTCACAACCACGGCAAATTGGTTCTTTTCCACACCGATGGTGCATCGCGTCCATTTTTGCCCCACCTTATCGAATGCGGGGTGGACATACTCAATCCCATTCAACACATCTGCCCCGGTATGGAGCTACGATCGCTGCCCGAAGATTTTGGGACGGATTTCATCTTCCACGGAGGAATTGATAATCAGCACGTTTTACCCCGTGGCACCCCGAAAGATGTCCGGCGCGAGGTTCGCGTATGCATTGAAACCCTCGGTGCCAACAACGGCTATGTTGTCTACTCCTGCCACAACATACAATCCGGCACCCCGGTTGAAAATATTCTCGCCATGGTTGACGCCGTCCATAACTTGTAAGGGAGTTTGAGCCATTGACGTGGCGAACTTTCTGATATTAGCTTGAGAGGAAATTGGGAAATATTCCCTTCCTGACCAGCTTCTGTTTCTATGCAAACTCCCTCATTCCAATATCAAGACCCATTTCCGCTTGGCGACGACACGACTGAATACCGTTTACTAAGTGGTGAAGGTGTTTCAACAACCTCATTTGAGGGGAAGGAAATACTCAAAATCTCTCCGGAAGTTCTTACATACCTGACACGTCAAGCCTTTCATGATGTCTCTTTTATGTTGCGTCCGGCTCATCTGAAACAGGTTGCTGCGATTCTCAATGATCCAGAAGCCAGCGAGAATGATCGCGCAGTCGCTCTAGCCATGCTCCGTAATGCGGAAGTCGCGGTGCATGGGATCCTGCCATTTTGTCAAGATACAGGAACCGCCACCATCATAGGAAAAAAAGGTGAACAAGTTTGGACTGGAGTTGACGATGCGGAATTTATCTCCAAAGGAGTTTACGAAGCCTACACGAACGAAAATCTCCGCTATTCTCAGACTGTTCCTTTAACAATGTATGAGGAGAAAAATAGCGGAACAAATCTCCCGGCGCAAATTGACATCTATGCCGTACCCGGAGCCCAATATGGTTTTCTTTTTGTCGCAAAAGGGGGTGGTTCGGCAAACAAAACTTTTCTTTATCAGGAAACGAAAGCCCTCCTGAATCCGCGCAGTCTCGAAGCGTTTCTGACTGAGAAGATGATGACTCTTGGCACTGCAGCATGTCCACCCTATCATTTGATTTTTGTAATCGGTGGCACCTCTGCCGAGGCCTGCCTGAAGACCGTAAAACTGGCCTCGACAAAATATCTCGACGCACTTCCGACAACTGGCAACGAACAAGGGCGGGCCTTCCGTGATTTAGATCTTGAAGCCCGAATGCTTGCAGCCGCGCAGAAATGCGGACTGGGAGCTCAATTTGGTGGCAAATATTTTGCTCTTGACGTGCGCGTTATTCGCCTTCCACGGCACGGAGCATCCTGCCCCGTCGGCATGGGCGTCTCCTGCTCAGCAGACCGTAACATCAAAGCGAAAATTACCAGAGAAGGGATATGGCTTGAGCAACTTGAGACAAATCCCAGCAAATACATACCCGAAACATTCCGTTCTCTGAAAAATACGGATGCGGTCAAAATAAATCTTAACCGGCCAATGGCTGAAATCCTTAATGAGCTGAGTCGTTATCCGGTAACAACGCGTCTCTCGCTGACTGGCACAATTGTGGTCGCACGCGACATCGCGCATGCGAAACTCAAAGAAAGGCTCGATTCAGGTAAAGGACTCCCGGATTACTTTAAAAATCACCCCGTGTATTACGCAGGACCTGCAAAGACACCAAAAGGAATGCCCTCGGGTTCATTTGGGCCGACAACAGCTGGACGCATGGATAGCTATGTGGATCAGTTCCAGTCTGCTGGCGGTTCCATGGTGATGATCGCCAAAGGAAACCGCAGCAGTCAGGTTACCGAGGCCTGTAAGAAGCATGGTGGCTTTTATCTTGGCTCTATCGGTGGTCCGGCGGCTGTGCTTGCGCAAGAAAACATCAAAAACGTTGAACTCCTTGAATATCCAGAACTGGGCATGGAGGCGGTTTGGAAAATCGAGGTTGAAAATTTCCCCGCATTCATCCTCGTGGACGACAAAGGAAACGATTTTTTCCGACAGATTCAGAGCTGCGCCGCCTGCGCCACGCACTAATTAACAGGTTATATCGCTTGCGGAGAGGCTCATCTTGAACAAAAGTTGGATGGCTCGCCCCAAGCGACCACTACTCTCCCGCGATGACCGTGGCGGGCCTTCAACATATTCCTCTGCGGGTTCTGATTTACTCGCATTTTTTTTATCCATCAATCGGGGGCAGTGAGGCTGTTGGATTGGTTTTGGCGTCAGAGCTCGGAAAGCTCGGTTGCCGCGTTCAAGTCTTCACCCCGAGCCTTGGAGCGAATGATCCAGGCTGGAAGTTCGACCTTCTTCGCTCAGCCTCATTTACTTCCTTGCTTCGCGCATCTTCTAGGGCGGAAGTTCTTTTACATAATCCACTCTCGCTCAGAGCTATGCTGGCATCCATTCTGACCTGGAGACCTTCCGTTGTGGGAATACATATATGGCTAGATCACCTGCGTCATCCAAGCCATCCTGTGGTTCAATTAAGAAGACTTGCGCTACGTCTTTCGAAAGTGGTCGTGTGCCCCAGCAAAGCTGTGGCGAATTCAGTCGGCCCGGATGCCGTCGTGCTGCCAAATCCAATAGACACCTCCGAATTTGTCATGGCACGCAAAACCTCCAACCATCGGAGTGGGATAGTTTGTGCTGGACGGCTCGTCAGTGACAAAGGGTTTGATGTGGCGATTAGAGCGGTCGCTCGGCTCAAAAACGCTGGGTCTCCTATGCGGTTGTTGATTCTTGGCGACGGTCCTGAACGATTGTCCCTTAAAAAACTGGCCATTGCCGCTGGGGTGAATGATCTTGTGATATTTGGCGGAGAAGTTTCGCGTAACCAACTAGCCCGTGCGATGGCATCCGCAAGGTTCTGTCTTGTCCCTTCGCGCTGGGCGGAACCGTTTGGCATTGTGGCGGTCGAAGCACTTGCAGCCGGCTGCATAACCGTCGTGTCTGAGACTGGTGGCTTGCCCGAGGCCACGGGCTCGCTCGGTTTTACCGTTCCGCCTGGCGATGCGGAAAGCCTTGCAAACTGCGTAGGAAGGTTGAGAGATGCGGCACCACCCTCAGAGGAAGGCGTCACAGCTCATCTTGAACAATTTAAGCCCGCACGCGTTGCAACGCGCTGGGTTGAGATTTTACGCGAGGCAAGGGTATGATACGGGTGGTTCATCCTACTGGAAACACCTTTGTGCGAGCCTTACTTCAGGGATTGGAGCGGCGCGGGCTGCTTGAGACTTTTCAAACCACTCTTGGATGGGCGGGCAGTGAAACGGGACGGCGCATCTACCCAATCCCGACCGAAAAACTCAAACGCCATCCGGCCAGGGAGCTTTTGAGGCTAACGCTTAACCCGATCATCCGGGAGTTTGGAAATCCCCGCTTGGCGTCTTCCTTAACCGACTGGGTGTATAGAGGGCTTGACAAATCAGCCGGGCGAGATCTTGCTATCGCAGCCACTCGGGGGTTGCGCTGCGTGTATGCGTATGAGGATGGTGCTCTCGATCTTTTCAGGGCAGCGGGAGAGTGTGGAGTCCGTCGTTGTTACGATCTGCCCATCGCCTTTTGGGAGACCACCCATCGATTGCTTAGCGAAGAGGCAGAACGGCGACCCGACTGGGCGGTCACTCTCGGTGCGCCGGACGATTCGAAGAAAAAACTGGAACGCAAAACAGCAGAGATAACATTGGCAGACGTTATCGTCTGCCCGAGCCATTTTGTAGCGCGTTCCATCCCCAAGAGATTCAGAACCGAGCAACGGATTTTGGTTGTTCCGTTTGGGACACCTCCAATCCATCCTACCGTTGCCCCCCCTTCTGTAAATAGGCCTTTGCGCGTGCTGTTTGCAGGCACACTTAGCCAGCGTAAAGGACTTGCCGATGTTTTTGATGCGGTGAGTATGCTCGATAAAGGGACCATTACACTCACGCTGCTGGGCGCTGCCTTGTTGCCGTTGTCTTTTTACCGGAAGCGAGGGCCGGAGTTCACATACGCTCCGCCTCGTAATCATGAGGGAGTTCTTAAGCTGATGCGAGAGATGGATTTATTGGTTTTGCCTTCGATTGTGGAGGGTAGAGCGTTGGTTCAGCAGGAGGCTATGGCCATGGGCTTGCCCGTTATCGCAACACCTAATGCGGGAGCAGAGGATTTGATCACAGATGGAAAGACTGGTTTTCTAGTTCCGATACGAAACCCGGAAATGATTGCGGAACGGTTGTATTGGTGCGTAACGCACAGGAAGGAGCTTCGTGAGATGGGGTTTATGGCAGCAGAGAGTGCCTCGGCGCTGACATGGGAGTCTTATTCAGAAAAGATTATTGACGGGTTGACAAGACCATCGGACACAATGGAATCTTCTAAAGATGTCTGAGGGTCCCGATGAATATCTTCGCCAAGTGAGACTGTCCGGCATTGAGGAGGCTGCGCGTCGTTTTGCGCAACGTCCCCGCGCGGGAAGGCCTTTGCCGAAAGGCCGTTTTTTACGAGGAAGGGTCAATGCACTGCAGGCACCGCCTGCTCTCTCCACAAACGGAAAGGGGTCGGGCGTTATGTATTCGCCAGAGTTGAAAATGTTATTTTATCTCTGGGTGTTTTTTCTCGTTATGGAAGGAGCGTTTCGAAAATGGTTTTTGCCCAACCTGGCAACCCCGCTGCTTCTCGTGCGAGATCCAATTTTGATTGCGATGTTTGTTGTTGCTATTTCCAGGCAAATATTCCCGACAGGACGATTGCTATTAAGCACGCAAGTGCTTGGAGTGCTCACATTTTGCACCGCATTTTTGTCGGATCGGTTCATTCCGCTGGTAGCATTGTATGGATGGCGCTCAAATTTTTTTTATTTACCCTTTATATTCTTACTGCCGCGCTTTATGACGCGTGACGATGTGGTGGCGCTCGGGAGGTGGTGGTTATTAGCTGCAATACCGATGTCTTTTCTTCTCGTCGCGCAATTTCGTCAATCGCCTGATGCCTTCATCAACATAGGGGTTGGAGGGAGCGAAGCGTTCACAACGATGTATGGCAAAGTCCGAACGTCGGGCACGTTTTCTTTTGTGAATGGAACTGTTGCGTTTATCGGACTCACAACAGTTTTTCTGTGCTATGGTCTCTTGCAACCGGGGACCTACCCGGGTTGGCTGATTTTTACTAGTGGCATATCCACTGGCATATCAATAGCGGTGTCCGGGAGCCGCTCGGCTGTTTTTGTTGTGACACAAATCCTGATCGGCATCCTGGTGGCGGGTCTGTATCACAAGCGGCACCTTGGGCCTGCTCTCAGGATGTCCGTGGCGCTCTTGCTTATTGGCTTTATTGTGACGCGCTTTGATGTGGCAGAAGAGGGTCTCGAAGTCCACACCGCCCGGTTTAAAGTTGCTGCACAACAGGAAAGCATCCTGATGCGCTTATTCAACGAATTTCATGTTCCCTTTTGGCTCTTAAAGGATATACCAACTTTTGGGTATGGCTTGGGATTGGGAACAAACGTCGGTGCTGCTTACACTACGGGAAATAGGGGGTTCCTTTTAGCAGAGAATGACTGGAGCAGGGTGGTGCTGGAGGTGGGCTTCCTAATGGGGCTGCCTTTTTTGGCGATGCGCATCATGATCTTTTTATACCTTCTGTTCAAAGCACACCGATTACTCAGACAGGGGGAAATTCTCCCCGTAATTTTACTGACCTCATCGAGTTTAACAATCATGGCGGGTCAGCTTGGCCAGCCCACAGGGCTAGGGTTTATGGTGCTGACTTCGGGATTAGTGGGAGCGGCATGTAATACGCAGGGCCGAAAAGGGAGTGAACCAACAAATTCAACTCAGCTTTTTGCGGTCAATACCCGAGGTAATTTTCCCACTCGGAGGGCAAAGGGCTCCGTTCAATCCCGCTCGCGATCCGACCCTCCCATTCGGGGTTAAACCGGGTGCTTGTGCCATACACCATAATCACATCACGCGAACTATCCCCCCTTAACGCATGGGCCACGCCCGGGGGAATAATGACCGCCACGTTGTTTGCTCCTGGAAGATCATCTCCATCAAGCCACAACCGCATAATTCGCCTTTCGAGGCCGACGCGCTCATCGCAGAGAATCATTTCACACCGCCCTTGCACGATGAACATCATGTCCCATTGCTCATCGTTGTACCTGCGTAAAGCATAATTATCTGCTTCCTCAACAAAAACCCTCCTCAACCATTTGTCAGCAGCGATACCATCCGGGATAAACGGCGGGTGGATATGAAAACCTTTTGCCGTGCCAGCATACATTCGAGCCGTCGCCCATTGTCTGGGCCAGAAGCCTATTCGGCCACAAACACCCTCCCCTTCACGGGCAAACTCAGCAAAAAATCCGCGATAAGGCTGTTGATAAACGCGACGGGAAAAAACTTCCAGACCGGGAATCCACACCGAAGAGAGTTCTTCTCGCACAGATTCGTTAATAAGAATCCCTGCTTCCACACCATCGTGTGCGAGTTGTTCTGCAAGAGTTTTACGGGAGTAGTCTCGGCGTTCTAACTTCGTGCGTGTGTTATTACAAATCCAATCATCAAACATCTTATCCTTTTAGATTGAATTACGATACAGAGCAACAGTTTTTGATTGTCTTCAATGAGTTGGCACTCTATGTCCTCCGTTAACGTGATCTCTCTACGTTGAAGCCGACTGCCACCCCGACTTACCGAACTCTTTTTGCGGCCCCTAAGCTATTCGGGTTTCGTTAGCCAATCGTCACTTATTTCAGCGTCTTGCCGCGGGTGCAGTCACTCTGGCCCTCTCGTATTGGCGGCTTTTCTAAGGACAGTAATGCCTCCGTTTAAAGCTTCGTTTTTTTGGAGAAAAAACCAAGCGCCGACTATGTTCATTAAGGCTGGTTTGAGTGAATTTAAGGCACCAGAAGAATAGTCAGTTCTTTCGGGCCGTGCGCCCCCAAAACGAGGATGCGTTCGATGTCACCTGTGCGACTTGGTCCGGTTATAAAAGAGATAAAACTTGGATATCCTTCGCGACTCTTTCCATAACGGAATTCAAGAAGTTCAAATGCAGCGGGAAGATCGGGGAGTAGGTCCATTTCTCGCGCAATGACAACGTGGTGCGGAGGAAGTACCGAAATAGCCCGTCCCCCCGCAGAGCATGCTGTGACGAGAACAGAACCGGTTTGCGCAATCAAGGCGTCACATCCGGTAATGCCCACGTCACACACTTCAAGCTCAGCGATGTCATAACCGTCATTCGTCCAAAGAATGGGAATTCCGAGCGCTTCTGCCGCGGGAGAAATAAGTTCACCTCGATGGGAAGCAACTTTTTTCCAACCCTCACGCGATCCTATTTGCTTTAGTATCTCATGGGCCTCCTCCCGACCTGAACAATGGTAAAACCCTGCTTTAAGCGCTTGTGTGTTCTTCTCAAAAAGTTGAATACGTTCTTGAAATGAATTTCCGACTACAGGAAGCCATTCCCGAGGCTGACCGGTTGAATGCGACATCTGAGTTAAGACCGAGGAATTACCGTGCCCTTGTCCGTCGTGTGAGGTGTCGCCAAGCCATAGCGCAGGAAGGGAGAGTGCGTTTTTGACTCGCTTCAATATGTCGGCACGCCTGCTCATCGAGTAAAAACGGACTTACGTTTCCGCCACTGCTCACGGAACGAGGGTTCCGTCATAGGCGGCAGTTCACGCGTACCGGTCCATGCAAAAAACGGATCTAGATGCAATGCGCGAAATAGTCCTTGCAAGCGGCGTCCGATCCGGGCAATAGGCAGTAGGGCATAGTAGAGGCGATGATTTTTTGCAAAAAACGCGAATAAAAGATAAGCCGCACGCTCCCACCATAGCGGTTTTTCCCTTGCGGCGTTTCGCCGGTTGTGAAGTAGGTGGTGGTGAATATCAATTTTTACCGGACATGCAGACGTGCAGGCCCCACACAGGGAGGATGCAGCCGAAAGATGTTTCCATTTCTGCAAGCCACGAAAGTGAGGTGTGATTACAGACCCGATTGGGCCCTGGTAAGTGGTGCCGTAGGTGTGGCCCCCAACGTTTTTGAAAATTGGGCAAACGTTGAGACAAGCTCCACATCGGATGCAGTGTAATGCGTCGCGCTGTTCTGGATCTGCGAGAAGACGTGTTCTATGGTTGTCGAGAAGAATAATATGAAGATGCTCAGGGCCGTCCGGTTCACTCACTCCCCCACCCTTCCTTTGCGGGCCGGAAATCATTGAGTTGTAACAGGTTAAAGGTTGACCCGCCCCCGCAGTCGCAAGTAACGGGAGAAAGAGCGCGAGATCAGAAAGTTTTGGAAGAATTTTCTCGATACCCAGCAGAGCGATGTGAATGCGGGGCAAACTGGTTGTCAACCTGGCATTCCCCTCGTTTTCAGTGATGGAAATCATACCGGTCTCGGCGATGGCAAAATTGGCACCGCTTATTCCGGCATCGGCCTCACAGTATTTCTTTCTCATCACACCACGGGCAATCATTGTGAGTTCCTCGGGACTCTCTGAAGGCTGTGAACCGAGATTTTTTTCGAAGACCTCACTCACCTCGTCGCGAGTGAGGTGCATCGCGGGAAATACGAAATGATAAGGTGGCTCTTTACGGAGTTGGACAATAAACTCGCCGAGATCCGACTCGACCACCTCGAGGCCTGCTTCAATCATAGCCTCGTTGAGGTGAATTTCCTCGGAGGTCATGCACTTGGATTTGATCACACGCCTAACATTCTCTTCATGCAAAATATTGAGGATAATTTTTCTTGCCTCTGAGCCGTTGGAAGCCCAATGAACCTTTGCGCCATTTGCTTCGGCGCGAGTGGCAAATTGTTCAAGATATTTATCAAGATGGTTCACTGCATCCCACTTGATGGCGGAGGCCGCTTCACGGGCGTGAGACCACGACTTGAACTTAGTGATCTGCTCGTCACGTTTTGTGTAATACCCCCCGAGTGCCTTTTGAATGAGGCTACGGTGACGGCGATCCGCTGCTACGGACCTTGCAGATTCCTTAAACTCGGCGGCGGGGTGAGCGATCACCAGTTAGTTATCCAATTTGCACGATCTTCAGGTGCAGTTCCGGTGTACCCCCCGGTGCTCCAGAGGTCGAAAGTAGGATTGAATCCAGGGCGGGTGCCTGTTCCATCCCAATTCGAGTAAACCGTGGAATAGCCATAGCTGTTACCAAAAGGATCTAAGATTGCGTTAATAAGACCGGAGCTTTTTGCGAGTTGGTTCTCCTTAAATTCGAAATAAGTCCGAGATCCAGAGTCTGCAACACCGTTAAAATCACGATCTCCAGAGAGCTCCCCATAGAGAAACTTTGAACTTTCATTATAATTCGAGGGATCCATCGAGGCCGGGGTATTCAGAGCGGCATTGATATTTGTGCTGTTGCTTGTTGTGCTGTTGCTTGTTGGATAGACGCCATTATCTGCTTTGTAGTTTTCTATTGCTGCTGACATCGCAGCGATTTCTGCTGCGGCTCGTGATCGGGCTGCTCTTTTGTTGGCATAACCCATACCAGCGACGGTCAAACCAGCCAGGATAACGATAATAGAAATAACGACCAATAACTCAATCAGCGTAAAGGACGCAAGAGAACGGAGGAAGATTGGTTGCTTCATGGTGTAAAGATCAAGGCAGATTCATCTGGTCTGAAACATGAACGAATCAGGCACCCCCGCTTTGCAGGTTCTGAATAATACTGACAAGAGGGAGGAAAAGTGCGATGACAATAACGCCGACAATCAAGGCCAAAAAAACGATCATAACCGGTTCGAGCAGTGACGTAAGTCCCGCCACAGCGTTGTCTACTTCATCATCATAAACATCAGCTATTTTGAGTAGCATATCGGGAAGTTGACCAGTTTCTTCTCCGACATCAATCATCGAAATAACCATAGGCGGGAAGACACCACTGGCCTCCAAAGGCGTCACAATCGATTCACCTTCTTTAACGCTGTCATGCACTTTGCCAATCGCATCTGAAATCACAACATTACCTGCCGTTTCACGGGTGATGTTGAGCGCCTGAAGGATCGGCACACCAGAAGTCACCAATGTCCCGAGTGTTCGGCTAAAACGGGATATAGCGCTTTTTCGAACAAGATCTCCAAACAGAGGAGCTCGTATTTTAAAGGCATCAATTAGGGCACGGCCTTTTGCGGTCTTTGAAAAAATAGAGAAGAGCACCCAAATGACAAACAAAACGACAAAAATCGTGAGAAAATTCCCTTGCACCCATCGGCTCGTTCCAATGACAAGCCTCGTGAGCTCCGGCAATGGCTTTCCACTGAGCATGTCCGAAAAGATTTGCTCGAATTTCGGAACGATAAACACCATCAGGAAAATAAGAATTGCGACAGCAATGAAAAGCACCACGATCGGATAAAACATCGCGGCGACGACTTTGTTTTTAACCTTCTGTGCCTTTTCCTGAAATTCTGCAAGACGCTCAAGAACCACCTCCAGCACACCGCCAAGTTCACCTGCCTTCACCATGCTGACATAGAGTTTATTGAAGATTTTTGGATGCTGTCCGAGACTTTCCGAAAACGTGCTCCCCCCCTGCACAGACTCTGCTAGGCGATCTATTGTCGCGCGAAGAACAGGGTCGCGTTCTTGTTTCCCAAGAACCGTCAGACCACGCAGAAGCGGCAGTCCCGCCCCGATGAGTGTCGCAAGCTGACGCGTAAAAATCATCAAAACTTTGCTTTTGATGGTTGAACGACTGAAGAGACCTGAAGTTCGTGGACGGGACGCTAATTTCTTGGTTGTCTTCGCCTGCTCGACCAACTTGCGTCCAACCTTTCCCCCTTTTCCCTCTTCGAAAACGTTTGTTGGAAAAAGGCCGGCGTTTCGAAGCTGAGAGACGGCGTCATTTGTATTAGCCGCTTCAAGCACTCCGGAAGTTTCTTGGCCGCGAGCATCCATCGCGGTATATTGAAAGCGTGGCATAATGTTCCAGCAGGGTTTTTTATGTATGATAGAGTAAACGCACAGAAATCTTCAGGTTGAAGTATCTGTTTTGCATCTAGAATAAACTTTTACACAAACGCTCTTCCTCTGTCTACACGAAAATAATGCAACCCGGTTCAAGGCCAAAAAAGTTTTCGGACCGCAAATTGTAGGAGTGCGACATTTCCACGAAAATACATTCCTTTGCCTGCTACGTATAACAGAAGAGCCTAAATTAGAGGGAAACATGTCGGAGGAAAAGCCGAAACGACGCTCAAAAACAAGACAGAGTGCCAACGATTCTGAAGCAGAACTCCTGCTTTGTTGACGGCAAAATGCATTGCAAAAACGGCCTGAACAATCATCATTCTCCGCGCGTTGCATGCTTTCTGCCCTAGCTCACAAATACGAATTTACGGACCAAGCAGGCCTAACGACATAACCAAGAGGCAGACTTAAGCTGAGGCTCAAAAATCCATACTGAAAAACGGAAAGAAAGTAACAAACCGCACTCTCGAAATGTGTTTCCACAGGAGTTTCACTTTTCAATCCGAACTCCCCCGTCCACGTTTTGGTGGCGGGGTAGCACGAGGAGATTCGCGCCCAACAGAGCGATCGTCGCGAGGCGCAATACTAAAGCGTTTAGGACGCCATTGAGGCTCCGAAAGCGCACTTGTGGAGGTAAATTCAAAAAGTTTACTCACTGGAAAAAGAATAACTCCCGGAACGCCACGCGCATTAATGCGCACATTGAAATCCATTCGGTCCCTCACAAAATCAAGCCATCCCTCACCTAACATAGTAAAACCGACGCCTTGAACCTCCATATCCTTTGTGTGGGCGACACCATTTCGTAAATTGAAGGAAGCAAACGCCTTTTTCGCCGGGCTGAAGCCAATGCCGGGGATAATTGTGTTAAGGATGCTTGAGAGTGGCCCAAAAACGGGAATTGCAAAAACGTTGCCTCTCGTAACAACAACCGTTCCCTCGCCATTCATTGTGGCGAGATCATCCATTTGAGCGGTAAACTTATATCTTGCCCGCATCTCGCCTTGGGAACCCTGATAGTTGAAGTAAAGTTTTGTGAATTTATCGAAATCAAGGTCTACCAGATCGAGTTCCGCACCGAACTCTTTGTTCTGGGGGAGGAGCGAAACAAAAATGTTGCCACGCAACTGCCCACCCAGAGTTCGTGCATCCAAGTCCCGGATGTCAAGTCGTCCGAATGTGAACTGCAATCTGGCGCGTGCAGAATCCACAGGCAGCCATTTGCCGATAATATCGTAGTCAAAACCTGTTGGCGCATTAACGTCAATACGAAGGTCCACATCGGTTTTACCCCCAAATTGCGCGTAACCATTTACTTTGAGCGTCGGTGTACCCTTGAAACGAAAAGCCCTGAGATCTTTTCGAATGCCAGGATCGATCCATACACTACATTCCTGGGGATCAACTGTTGAAATAACATCTTCAAAACGTACTTCGCTCTGTGCAAAATCATAAACCATTTGCCCGCTGACGAATCCTTCTGGTCGGCCAACCCACAGTCCGGAGTAGGTAAAAGCTCCGCGGGCATAGCTGACATTCGAAGTCGCTTCACGGATGCTTATTCCACGAAAAATCGTTCGTCCAAGCCGCACTTTTCCTGATCCCGTCAGGGTGGCCGGATCAAAACCATTTACTGAAGCCTCAAACTCTAATTCGGGCGCGTCGCGGAACTTCCATTCATCCAAAGCCGCACGAGCTCGCCCCGAAAGAAAAGGGCGAAATATTTGTGGATTGACCGTGCTCCGCAGAGAGGCGCGCGTCTGACCTTTGGAAAAAAAAAGGTCACCACTGAGACGACCAACACCATCATCAACCAAAAGTTTCCTAATGGTCAACCGCTGTCCGTCAGTAAACCAAGAACCTGCGGCCGAAATTTTAAGGTGCTTATAGATCACCTCAGACGCCGTGAGATGTCCCATCGCCTCAATCTTGTCCCCATTGGCGGAAATCGCCGCACTAAATCGCTGAGCACCATTGAATTTGAGTTCCGGAGGAAAAAAAGCACCGGTGGCGGCCTTCCCTATCTCAATGACTGTGCGAAATAAAGCGGCCAGATCGATACCGCTCTCGATCTGCAAAGTAGCTCGGCGGGCCTTGGGATGAATCAATCCGTTTGCTTCCATTTCTCCAAGATGATCTGAAACTTCCAGCCTACGCAGTTCCGTTTGTCCGTCACCCAAAGATCGGAATTCGCACCGAAGCCTGTCTATTTTGTGCGAGCCCAGGCGCACATCTTGCAGGAGCGCTTTCCCCAAAACCTCGACAGTTTCGGGACGAGAGAGATCCCCGGAGAAGTCAATATTAAATCTCGACGGCCCGTGCACAGCAATATTCTTTAGAAGAACCTCCGGCGAGGGTATTAACGTTGGAAACGGCCTCTTCGATGAGTCTTGAGTGATTTCTGAAACACCAGAAAAACCTTCACCAAGCCGAAACTCGCCGTGGTTGAGCACAGTACCAGAAGCGGTTACTTGCACACCCCACAGATTGGCTTCAAATCCGGAGACGCGCAGTTGACGCTCTGACAAATAGAGACGCGCGTGCACTCCTGAAAGCTCAAGTGGGCCAATCGCTCGGGTGCCGACCTCGATTCGTCCACCACGCAGATCTATCATATCCAAAAAGTGGCGTTTGGTAATTAACTTAAACCAATCAACACCAAGGCCAATTCGATCTGCTTCGGCAATAATCTTTTTCCGCGCTGCCCCCTCGTAAAGAACCACTCCTGTCGCAACCACACCTTCGAATGGCGAAACAGCCACACTCTTTAATGTGATTTCAATTCGATGCTTTTTAAATTCCTCAATTATCAGACTTCTCCACGACTCCTGGAGAGGAATTTCCGGTAGAAAAGCCACTCCCACGACTGCTCCCAACACAAGAAGGAGAATAAACATTCGCAGCGGGTGCCAGAGTCTTTTCCCCTCGGGTGGGACCTCTCCCGCTAACCGCAGAGCATTGCTCTCTATTTTCATTACGGCCATTTAATTAATTAAATTAGCCGGTAGTCTTGACAACGCAACATGAGCAAAAAAACAGCTATTACCGAATCCATCACCAACCATCCAATAGAGGGGACCCTCTCTTCACCAAGAACTCTCAGGATGACAGTGCGGATAAAATCAGAAGTTTTGAGCATACAAGCCGACTCACATTCTCCGCCCCACCGAAAAGGCCTTCTGGGGCGAGTGAGCAGTCTCAGGCGGTATAGTGGATAAAAAGGTTTCAAAAGAAGGATAAAGAGGTCTCCAGCCAAGACTCAACAAGAGGCGATTCGAAACTCGCTTGTTAGAATCCCCACGTTTTCGGGGTAAGGACGGACCGTTGGGCGGGACGACCATCCCAAAATGTTGGGCAATCATGGTGTAAAGTTCTTTCTGTTGGATTGGCGTGCAGTCGGACAGATTGATGATCCGAGGAGGAGACTCCAACCCGACGAGGTGAAGTAGAGCAGCGGCAGCATCGTCTCGATGGATTTGATTGATCCATCTTGATCCGTCCTCTTCGATCACAGCACGTTGTTCGCTGACCTTAACCAAGTGCACGGAGCGACCGGGACCATAAAGTCCCGCAAGCCGTGCAACAACGCCATCGGCGCCTAGGACCTCTTTCTCAGCCGCGAGCAGAATCTCCCCACGCTCCGTACCTGGGCAGGTCGGGCTTTCTTCCGTTACCCAACCACCATCTTTCTGTCCATAAACGGAAGTGCTTCCAAGAAAAAATATCCTCTCAGGTCGAAGCCAGCTCAATATGTTTCGAACTCCATTTAGATAAACCTTGCGATATTCCAAGACTCCCCCGCCCTTGGAACTGGCGCATTGAAAAAGGTATTTCACAGACTTTCCTAATTCTTCCCGTGCCCTCCTAACCGATTCCCCATCAGAAATATCGCAACCAATGATCGGTATATGGCTCGCGCCTCCTATCGGAATGGTGCCAGGGGAACGTGCCAAGCAGACTGTGGGTCTCCCCATGGAAATAAGCCGCTCTGCAATGAGGCGGCCAAGAAACCCAGGGCCGACTACAACATCAACATACCCGGAATGGTTACAAACCATTTAGACTGACATTTTAAAATAAGTAATCAAGTCTTCTTCGGATCGTGGGAGAGATCGAACTTTTTCTCAATATAACTGCCAAGCTTGTCGGCCAATGCGGGCTGATCAAGACGGCCGAAAACCTCCTGAAGAAAACCGTTAGCAATAAGACGACGTGATATGGTTTCATTAAGACCACGACTTTTGAGATAGAAAAGCTCCTCTGGATCTATCTGGCCACTCGTCGCTCCATGCGTGCAGCGAACATCATCAGCGAGAATCTCAAGGCCCGGCATGGAATTGGCTTCTGCGTCATTGCTCAGCAGAAGATTCCGCACTTTCTGGTAAGCATCTGTCCGGTGCGCCCCGGGTTCCACTTTTATTAGCCCACTGAAGATTGAACGGGCAGAGTGGTCAAGAGTGTTTTTGTAGAGCAAGTCGCTGCTTGTGTTGGGCTGTTGATGATCCTGAAGAGTGCGCTGGTCAAATTCTTGTTCCCCTGTCGCAAGAGTCACCGCAAGCATCTCGCTGCGACCGCCCGGAGCCGTAAGATGGCTCACACTCTCAGCGCGGTTAAAATCGCCACCAAGGTGAACATTCAAAGATTTAGCGCAAGAATCGCGCCCCAGAATTGTCGAGTTGAAATGGAATGTTAACGATTTTCCAGGCCAGAATTGGGTTGAGATATAAGTGATTGCAGAACCATCTCCCACAAATAAATCGTTCACCCCTATAGCGAGAGTGTCCTCGGCACCTTCAAGTCCAAAGTAATGGTCAACAACCGTCACTTTTGCATTCACCCCTGTGATGACCAGCGTGTGGGGAAAGACGGCTGTTTTCCGTCCGCCGACCCAATAGTAGTTTTCTATGGGATCCTCTATTTCAACATTGTCGGGCACATACAAGAAAACGCCATCGCGGACAAGGGCACGGTGGAGATGTGCAAACTTTTCAGCACCCAGACCGGTAAATTGTGCCATGAAATGTTCGCGCAAAATCCCTGCCTGGGCTGTTACAGCTTCAGAGATTGGTATCCACACCACACCGAGCTTGGTAAGTGCACGCTCTGTTTCCTCGCGCAGCACAACATGGTCATTCACTAGAACCATGCGCCCGGCTGAATTTTCAACCTTGGCTGAATTAGCAAGCGCTTCTTCAATTTCCTTGTGTGTAGGTTCCAGCGAGGTAGTATAACCCTGAAGGGAAATTCGGTTTATTCCCGAAAATCGCCAGCGTTCGTCAGTTCGGGTTGGCATCGGCAGGGATTCAAAGCGACTCCATGCAGCTGAACGCTCCTCAGAGAACCAGTGTGGAAATCGGTTGTTTAAGTTGTCCAAACTAACCCCTGTAAGAACTGGAGATTCAGTGTCGGTATTCATCGAAAAGGTGTGTTTTCAGAATCGTAGGAGCTGTTCGTAGGATGATAGAATTAAAATCAACCGACGGAGCCTTCCATCTCAAGATCAATGAGACGCTTGAGTTCGACGCTGTATTCCATGGGAAACTGACGGACAAGGTCATTAACAAACCCATTAACCGCAAGACTCATCGCCTGAGCTTCTGTAAGTCCTCGCTGCATCATGTAGAAAATTTGTTCTGCATTCACCTGACTTACACTGGCTTCATGCTGCGCGGCATTACCAAGTCCGCGCACGATTATAGCAGGGTAAGTATCAGTTCTGCTATCCGTATTGATAAGCAGCGCATCGCATTCTGTATTGTTTTTACAGCCTTTTAAATGACGCGGAACTGTGACCTGCCCTCGGTAAGTTGCACGACCCTTACCGATACTTATGGATTTGGACACGATATTCGACGTTGTTTCATCTGCGGCATGAATCATTTTAGCCCCCGTATCCTGGTGCTGTCCATCTCCGGCCAGAGCAATAGAAATAACCTCTCCGCGGGCCTTACGGCCCTTCATGACAACACCGGGATATTTCATGGTGAGCCTGGATCCAATATTGCAGTCTATCCACTTGATCTCTGCCTCTTCCAGAGCGAGACCGCGCTTGGTAACGAGATTGAAAACGTTCGAACTCCAATTTTGAACGGTGATGTATTGAATCTTTGCGCGTGGCATTGCAACTAGCTCCACGACGGCACTGTGCAATGTTGATGTCTCAAATTTGGGCGCGGTGCATCCTTCCATATACATCACCTCTGATCCTTCGTCTGCGATTATGAGTGTTCTCTCAAACTGGCCAAAATTTTCGGAGTTAATGCGGAAGTAAGCTTGAAGAGGATGCTTAACTTTAACCCCGGGCGGAACATAGATGAAACTCCCGCCACTGAACACGGCACTGTTCAGAGCACTAAATTTATTATCACCAGTTGGGATAACCTTCCCAAACCATTTGCGAAAGATTTCTGGATGCTCTTTAAGAGCTTCAGTGCTTCCCATAAAAATCACCCCTTGATCAGCAACCGCCTTCTTAATATTAGAATAGACTGCCTCACTGTCGAATTGCGCTTCTACACCGGCAAGAAATTTTCTCTCGCTTTCCGGTATACCGAGACGCTCGAATGTTTCTTTGACTTCGGTCGGCACCTCATCCCACGATCGCTTCACGTCGGTTCCGGGCGCGATGTAGTATCGGATTTGGTCGAAATCAATATTTCTGAGATCTTCAGTTGCCCAATGCGTGGGTAGGGGTTTTGAGCGAAAAACTTCAAGGGCTCTGAGCCGAAGCTCGCGAATCCAGTCTGGCTCGTTTTTGACGTCGCAAATAAAGTGAATGGTCTCCTCTGTGAGCCCGTAACCCGCGTCATGGGCCGGCGTCAGGTTGTAATGGAAATTGCCTATTTCCCTGTCGATATTAATTTCGTTGTTCTTGACGCTCATAGTTCTGACTCCATTATTTCTCTTATGGTTTGGTGTTAAAAAAATCTCGTTTATTTTTGGTGGGCAGTTATGCTGCTGACTCGAGAATCCAGTCATAACCTTTTTGTTCAAGTTCCAAGGCAAGATCCTTGTTCCCGCTACGCAGGATACGACCATTCGCCATCACGTGGACATTATCAGGTACAATATGATCAAGCAGGCGCTGGTAATGGGTGATGAGTAATATACCCAGATCCGGCCCGCGGAGGGCATTAACACCATTGGCGACAATTTTCAGAGCATCGATATCCAACCCACTGTCTGTTTCATCCAGTATAGCGTATCGGGGCTTGAGCATGGCCATTTGAAGTATTTCGTTTCGTTTTTTTTCTCCGCCGGAAAATCCTTCGTTTACAGAGCGGGAAGTGAAAGATCTATCCATTCCAAGGCGATCCATTTCGCGGTAGAGTTGTTGATAGTATTCTGTGACCTCAAGCTCCTTCCCTTCGGGCAGGCGTGACTGGATAGCAGCCCGAAGGAAGTTGGCTATACTGACCCCTGGAACCTCCATGGGGTATTGAAATGCGAGAAAGAGTCCTTTACGTGAGCGCTCATCCACTTCCATCTCAAGAATGCTTTCACCATCCATCAGCACATCCCCGGATGTGACCTCATAATCTTCGTGTCCGGCAATTACCTTGGCCAGTGTACTTTTACCCGAGCCGTTCGGACCCATGATGGCATGAACCTCTCCTTGGGGAATAATCAGTGAAACACCTTTGAGAATTGGCTGGCCGTTAATTGAGGCATGGAGGTCTTTAATTTCGAGTGTTGGCATTGCAGTAATGGGTAGACGGGTTATTTTTTTATTTTTACTTTTGAAAATTAGAGGCTTATCTCAGGATTTAGCTTTGGATGAACAAACGGGGCAAAGGCCATGTATGGTCAAATCATAACCTGTGACTACAAAACCGGCCGGCAGTCCAAGGCTTGAAACAAATTTTTCGCTCTGCGGTATACTCACGTCAAATACTCTTCCGCATGCTGTGCAGTGAAAATGGCCGTGTTCCTGAATGTTGGGGCAATAACGTGCGGGACCACGTTCGACGGTCACTTGCTTAACAAGACCGGTGAGAACAAGCGTTTCCAGACAGTTGTAAACTGTGGCAAGGGAGATATGGGGGAGGCGGTCTTTGACTCGAAAAAACAAGTCCGTGGCGGTAGGATGATCGCTCTGTTCGAGAAGTGCATCGTAAACCTCCCTCCTTTGCTTGGTCAGGCGAAACCCATTCTGGCTCATGTTCTGGTTGTAATCACCGAGAATTATAGGAGACGCAGCTCCTTTAGCAGAGGTTTGGAACCCATGTTGGGACCGACCGCCTCTCTTGCGGGCGCCAATTGCGGTGCTAGAACGAGCAAATTTTGAGGATGTGAGCGCTTTATCCATTTTACAAGCTTATTTACGAATATTAACGGTAAAAGGAAACACTATCTAGAACAATTCCAATTAAATTTTTAACCGACCTTATTCTTGCCTCACTCTGCCATCTGCCACATGGAGACGACGTGTGGCTCGGGCAGCAGCCTCTAAGCTGTGCGTCACCAAAACCACGGTGGTATCGCCAGCCGCTGCACAAATCGAGTCTAAAACCCAAGCGGCATTTCGCGAGTCCAGATTGCCGGTTGGTTCGTCAGCAAGAAGCACTGCCGGACGGTGAACAAGCGCCCGCACCACCGCAACCCGCTGCATCTCTCCCCCACTGAGTTGATCAGGCATGCGCCGCAGTTTTGTGCCAAGCCCTGCCGCATCCAAAAGAACAGCCGCCCGATCTTCAGCTTCGCGTTTCATCACACCTTGCAGCAGCAAAGGAAGGCTCGCGTTTTCGATAACGGTCATGCCAGGCAACAGATTAAAGAATTGAAAAACAAACCCGAGCCGAGTTCGACGAAAAATGGTCAACTCTCTTTCTGAAGAGTTGCGCGTGGCCAATCCATCTATGACCACTTCACCTTCTGTTGGACGATCAAGCGCACCGATTAAATGCAGTAAGGTGCTTTTGCCTGAGCCACTCTCTCCGATCACTGCAACAAACTCACCGAAGGAAATATCAAAAGTAGCATCCGTAACGGCGCGAACCTCGATCTGTCCGGGATTGTAAACCTTTGCAACATTACGAAAATGAATCATGGGAGTTGAAATGGAACTTTTGCTTAGAATTGATGCCACTGAAGGATTTACGGTGCGGGATGAGAGTTCGGGTGCTCAGCGGAGTCAGGGATTTCCCCAGAAATCAGTCGTTCTCCTCGGAGAGGCGCCGGGGCTAGTGGTTGTCTCAAAGCCCCCAGGAATGTTAACTCATCCAAAAAAACCTGGAGGACCGCGCACGCTTTGGCATCTGTTGCAGGAGCTTTTGGCATGTGACCTCGCAGGTGGCGGGACGATCTCTTTCATCAACCGGCTTGATCGCGAGACAAGTGGCGTCGTGCTGGTGGCACTGGGACGGGAGACAGCCGCGAAATTGACAAAGGCCATGACATGCGGAGAAATCACAAAACGTTATCTCTGCATAGCCAAAGGCTGGCCAACGTGTGACTATTTTGATGTGGACGCACCGCTCATCCGTGCAATGCCATTAGGAAAATCTTGTGTCGCTGTTCGACGAATTGCGCATACTTCTGGAAGGCCAGCTCTCACCCGTTTCCGGGTTTTGGCACGATGGGAACAGCCCTTACCCCCAAAATCTGCTGCACTTTGGGGGGAACGGTTCAGCCTTCTGGAGGCACTTCCAGTCACAGGACGAACACATCAAATTCGGGCACATCTCTACCATGCAGGGCATCCTCTTCTCGGAGACAAAATCTACGGTCCGGATGAACGTTTTTATTTGGATTTTATCCAAAAAGGATGGACGGAATCATTGATCGAGCGGCTCGTGTTGACGCATCACGCGTTGCACTGTGCAGAAATGGCAGTGACGACAGGTCTCTTCAAGGGACATTGGATAGCAGGACTGCCGTCGGATTTGTTAAATTGGCTCCCTAATCATAAGAAACGAATATGAACTTCGCCACAAAGGGGTCGTCTCGGTACAAGACAAATTTTTCCTTAGGTGATGTTCTGCTGATATGTGTTTTGTTAGCATCCACAGGCTGCTTGTTTTTCCCGGCTTTTTTGTGGGTTGTGGAGGCAGCCCGGCTGCACGGTCAACTTGCGCACACGCTTGCGGTGGCACTCTTTCTCTTTTTGTCCGCATGGAGGCGCGACCCAGAAATGCCCTCCCAGCCCGATTCCGATCTCGATTGGAAAGGGTCACTTCGACGTTTGGGGGCAGCTTTTGCGTTTGTTACTGTGGCGATCTTAATAAAACAACCGCTGCTCGTCTTTCTAGGAGCTGGCTTCGCAACCGCAGCCTGGCTGCGATTACTCACACGCCGAGCAAGGCTCTCCGACTCGACCGGTGCCGTCATTTTCTGCCTTTTCCTATCGGCGCTCGTAGTTAGAGGCTTGGACTGGCCATTGCGTGTGTTGGCGGGGCAACTCTCTCTTGAATCTTTACGCATCTTGGGCTTTGTCTCTGAACTTGCGCTGCGCACGGGAGGAGGTATTCCACCAGCTATTCTTCTTAAAGTTAATGGGAGATTCTACGAAGTGGCTGCGGAGTGTAATGGATTCGGACTTCTTACGGGGTGCCTGATCACGGCCATTTTCTTTTGTGTCTACTGGCGTGTCGGAATCTTAACGACAATTCTCATTCCAGCTTTGGCGCTGATTTGCGGTATTATTTTCAACGCCTTGCGTATCACTGCGATCTGTGCCGTCGCACCAAATTTTGAGAGTCATTACAATGAGGTTCATGAAATAATCGGCGTGTTGATGTTTTGGGTTGCTCTTTTCGTTGTTTACAAACTCTGCCGTTGTCTACGGAAGCGGCACAAAAATCTTAACTTGGCGAATGGCTCCGGGAATGCCATGAATAAGGTATGTCAGTTCTGATTGTCGGCTCGATTGCATTGGATAATATCAAAACGCAGACAGAGGAGCGGATGGGACTTTTAGGTGGATCGGCATCCTTCGCTTCTCTGGCTGCCAGCTTTTTTGCTCACACTCGTTTAGTTGGAATCGTTGGAACCGATTTTCCTGCAGAGCACATCGAACTTTTTAAAAGTCGTGGAATTGACCTCAAAGGACTACAGATTGTTGAAGGGAAAACATTCTCCTGGTCGGGCGAATACGAGTGGGACATGAACAACAGGCGAACCCTTTCTGTTTCACTTAATGTATTCGAATCTTTTCGACCAGAAATTCCTTCTGAATGGCGAACAACCCCTTTTGTTCTTTTGGCCAATATCCATCCTTCTCTTCAACACCATGTCCTCGATCAAATCGAACAGCCGAGGTTTGTGGTGGCCGACACAATGGATCTCTGGATCGAAACCGCTCGGACCGAATTGGAACGCCTCCTTCAGCGGGTGGATTTATTGATTCTGAACGATAGCGAGGCGCGTCAACTCATCAACCAGACCAGCCTGATCCGCGCCGGACGTCTCATCCGCAAAATGGGACCTAAGTTTGTTGTTGTCAAAAAAGGTGAACACGGTGCACTGCTCTTCGGCGAAGAAGAATTTTTTAGCTGTGGCGCATATCCTCTTGAGGACATCCACGATCCCACGGGAGCGGGAGATTGCTTCGCTGGAGGTCTCATCGGTTCCTTAGCTGGCGCAGGCGTGGGCACTGTCCATTTTGCCCACCTGCGCAAGGCTGTTGTGCACGGCAGCGTCATCGCAAGCTTTAATGTGGAATCTTTTAGCGTAGAACGCCTGCGACATCTGACGACAATCGAAATCGCCAAACGTTTTGAAAGGTTAAAACACATGGCCATGATAGAGGCCAAAGAACTCGCATCACGTTAGGTAATCTAGATTTGTAAAAAAGGAGTTTTATGCTGTCATCATGATCTGGAGTCGAGCAACCAACAGGATGGCACTCAAAAGACCTTTAACCTACGGCTTTTCTGTCTCTCATCCAACCGCTTCGGCAATAAAGGCATGCACCCTTTGCAGTTCCGATCATCATCTTGTCTTATGACCTCCGCCTTTTTCCGTTTAACTCTCAAATTTTACAACTATCATTTCTGATCAAGCACCTGAGAGATGCGGGGGACGCACCTGGGTAGTTATTTAAAAGAACATCACGCCGGCTGTCTCACAGTGTTTACTGATGCGAGCAATGAGTTTGGGTTACAGTTTCACATCCTCTTCGTGGCTACGGCGAATGTTACCCGCTGAACCAAAAGCGCAGCCGCAGATCGCCTCACACAAGGACGCCCTTGGGGGCAAGGCAAACCCAAGGAACTCCCGTTCCTAAATAAACCTTGGGTTGAATGCGGCGTGTCGATATCTAAAATCCGGCTCGCCGACCGTGAGCAACGCACACGCCTTCTTCGGTCAGCCGGATATATCAGCCAGGACATCCTCCCACTCACCCGGCCACGCTCGTAAGCGAGAAGGACTCCACCGCATGACTATCTTCAGACATCCCGACCTCTGGGGAAAACGGATGACCTGATTGGGCGGTAAAAGACGCGGAGATCTGTGCCTGGATAGCAGACTTCCGTGGCATTGAGTTCGGTGCACATGACCTCAAGAGTGGCGTCATGGATGGGGTTGGTCTGGCCATGGATTTCGACGCACAGTTCTTTGCTTGCGGGATCGGGGCGCAGGTTGATGCTGGAAGCAAAGAGCCCGCGCAGGAAAGAACGGGCATCGTCGTGGCGGCGTAGGGTTTCGCGGGCGAGTTGGACGAGGGCGGTTTCGGCGCGGTAGGCGATGAGTTTGATAGTGTCGCTGAAGTGCTTTCTGCCGCCGCGCAGTTGGGCAACACGTTGCTCGGGTGCGAGGTCTTTGAGTTCGACATGTTTGGGGGTGGCTTTGCGTCGGTTTTTGAGGGAGTCGAGCTGGCTTTGCTTGTTCTGGATGAGGTTCAAAGCCGCTCCTTTCTTTTCCTCGTGACGGGCGGCGGTCTCGGGCTCGCTTTCCT
>CALDSX010000065.1 GCA_937924445.1 uncultured Chthoniobacterales bacterium | reverse complement strand
AACCAGTCGGAAAGGGATCTGCGGATGATGAAGCTGCGCCAGAAGATCTCCGGCACCTTTCGCAGCATCGAGGCACTCGTGGACTTCTGCCGCATCCGCGGCTACGTCTCCACGGCACGCAAGAACGGCCTCAACGCTTTGGAGGCGTTGCAGTGCGTGTTCCTCGGCACCCCTTTCGTGCCAGCGGTCAACACCTCGTGAGTCTCGCCCACGCGTCGGGTGCGTGCGTCCCGCCATTCACTCACAGGTGGCCGCCCCAAGGCGGGCGGCTACCTGAGCAGTTACAATAAAAGAAGAAAGAAAAACTATAAGATCGTCATGAAATCCAAAGAGATGGCGAGCGACTCTTTTCATTCACACTTTAAAGAGAACAAAGACCGTTTTTAAAAGGCTTGGAGTTGCGCATTCAGTCAAATTAAATAAAGTGCTTAGGTCAAAGCAGGGAGCACATAGGATGGTTAACGGTAGAGGGTTGCATAATTCATTGCTGAGATTGGAGCCGACGCTAAGCAGCGCTCTCTTGCAAGGAGACGAAGCGAATGCTTGACACCTGTCGGGATCCCTCTTGTGTGAGGGTTGATGAGAAAACAATCTGAGAGCCCCTTTCAAACCGTTAAAGCCTATACCAAAGCAGGTGTGGATGTGGATTTGGGCAATTCTCTAAAAAACCGGATTCAGGACATTGCAGGAAGAACACACGGAACGCGGGTGTTAGGTAAAATTGGGGGTTTTGGGGGTTTTTTTCGTGCGGTGTTTCCCGGGATAAAAGACCCGGTGCTAGTGGCCAGTATTGATGGTGTTGGAACGAAACTGAAGATGGCATTTGACGCCCCGAGCGGTCTGAAAGCCCACTCGAGTGTGGCGCGCGATTTGGTGAACCATTGCGTGAACGATATTGCGGTGACCGGGGCAGTGCCTCTGTTTTTTCTCGATTACATCGGAGCAGAACGGCTTGACCCGTCTGTATTTAAACAACTTCTTTCTGGGTTTGCGAGTGCCTGCAAAGCGGCTGGCTGTGCTTTACTTGGAGGAGAGACCGCTCAAATGCCGGGTATGTATAGCCGGGGTGAATATGATCTGGCAGGCTGCATTATCGGCGTGGCTGGGCGGAGGCAGATTGTTGATGGAACCCGCATAAAACCGGGTGACGTGATTGTGGGTCTTGCTTCTGACGGGTTGCACACGAATGGCTATTCCCTGGCACGCCGCGCTTTATTTGACAAAGGTGGCTACCATCCTGAACAGACTCCACCAGGATGGAAGCGAACCCTGCGAGAAGAGCTTCTTCGGCCGCATCGTTGTTATCTTCACGCATTACAAAATTGTATGGGCTTATTCAAGGGTGCCGTGCATGTGACGGGCGGGGGGTTGGTTGACAATTTTCCGAGGATTCTTCCGGAGAAGATGGATGCATTGATTGACACTTCACGTTGGCGAGTACCAGCGATTTTTGAGTTGATCGGTCATCTGGCGTCCGTTCCGACAGAGGAAATGTATCAGGTATTTAATATGGGGATCGGTATGGCACTTGTGGTTTCAGAAAAGGACGCAAGTGAAGTGCAACGACGGACGAGGGGGAAAGTGATAGGGCGAATTGAAGTCGGAAGCCGACGAGTGCGATTAGAGTAGTCGCAAACCTTATCGAGTACCTTTCCCGGAGCCAGGAGCGTGGGGGGATCCGCGTTGATCAGTTTCTTTAGTGCGAATGCGGATACTTTTTTCCACAGGCTCAACGAGAATTTCGGCGTCGTTTCGACCAAAAGAATTAGCACCGGTCTGAATGGCGCTGATGGCCTCTTCAACGAGACCATCAGCGAGAACAACTTCAATTTTAATTCTCGGCTGGTAATTCTCAGAGAAATCATCATCTGCTGTTAGACAGCTACCCTCTCTGAGCTCTCTCACCTCCGAGACTGTCATTCCCTGGATGCCGAGTTCTACGAGGGCTTCTTTGATGGCGTCGAGTTTGAAAGGCTTGACGATCACCTCGATTTTTTTCATGCCATTCGCTGGGCGTAAAGGCGTTTAGGGTATCGAAATTTGGAGGGGCGGCCCAGATCGCCGGACGCGCCCCTCCAGGTTGGTGGTTATATCTTAAGCAATATGTTTTCGGGTCTCGATTATGCCTTGGTGGCCGATTGGAAGTCCGGATAGGCTTCGTTGCCGTGTTCGCCAATGTCGAGACCGGAAGTTTCCTCCTCTACAGAGACGCGCAGTCCAAAGATTGCTTTGACGATCATGAAAAGGACGAAGGCAAAGACGAAGGTAAATGCACCAATGGCCACGATGCCGATGAGTTGGTGGATGATCTGATCCATTCCCTTTTTAGCGCCAAAAATGCCAACGGCGAGGGTGCCCCAGATTCCGCAGACCAAGTGCACAGAGATGGCACCAACAGGATCATCAATTTTAATGGAGTCGATAAAGACGACAGAGAGAACAACAATGGCTCCGGCGATCAAACCGATTAACGTGGCATCAAGGGCGTTCATTTGGTCGGCACCTGCAGTGATACCCACAAGCCCCGCAAGAATACCGTTGAGCACCATCGATAGATCGGGTTTTTTGGAAACAAACCAGCTCACAATCATGGCTCCGACCGCACCAGCAGAGGCTGCGATTGAGGTGGTCACGAGAGTTAAGGAGACAGAACCGGGGTTGGCGCTCAGCACAGAGCCACCGTTGAATCCGAACCATCCGAGCCAGAGAAGGAACACGCCAATTGTCGCGAGGGGCATATTGTGGCCAGGAATTGGTCGGACCTTCCCGTCAACATATTTTCCGATTCGAGGGCCGAGGATAATCGCACCTGCAAGCGCACCCCACCCCCCGACGGAGTGCACAAGGGTTGATCCGGCGAAATCGTAGAAGCCGATGGTGTTGAGCCATCCCAAACCCCACTTCCACGAACCTGTAATTGGATAGGAAACAGCCACGAAAATGGTCGAAAAAATTAGGAAAGAATGGAGCTTAATACGCTCGGCCACAGCACCCGAGACGATGGTTGCGGCGGTGGCAGCAAACATGGCCTGGAAAAGGAAGTCGGTCCAGTATGTGTAACCCGGGTTGTAGGCGTCCGTAAGGTTTTTAATGTCGTCAGAGACGCCAACCCCGAAGCCAGAAAAGCCGATCCACGACATAGACCCTTCTTCAAAGCCGGGATACATTAAATTGAAACCGAGCAGGGCATAGGTGAGAATGCCGATGCCGGGGATCATCGTATTTTTAAAGAGTATGTTTACCGTGTTCTTTGCACGGGTCAGACCGGCTTCGAGGGTGGCAAAGCCCAGGTGCATGATAAAGACCAAGCCGGCGGAAATCATCATCCAGAGGTTGTTTGTCGTGAAGATGGGATATCCCGAAGAGGCGGCAAATTCATCTAAATCGGCATACTCGGGTGCTTCCTCTGCGCTGGCCAAATCTTGGCTGGCGGTCTCTGAGGTTGGTGGGGGTGTTGTAACAGATGGTGTGGCGTCACTGGTCGCCGTGGCAGGTGTTTCGTCCTGAGCTTGTAGTCCTGGAATGATGGCGAGGCTTAAAAATGCCGCCAGGAGAAGGCTCGCAAGCGTCCATGGGTGTTTATTTTTCATCTTAGATGTTCAGGTTGTGTTTTCGGTATAGAATTAGGGAGAGCCATCGTTGCGGCAGGAGATGCCATGTCCGAGGTGCCCTCCGGTTTTGACGTTACTGTTATTGTTGTTTTGGTTGAGTTGCTCCGGGTTCAACTTCCCGAAAGATCGCAACTTAAAGTTAAGAAGCGATGCGACCTCTAAAGCAGCGATCGTGCCAAGTATGCAAAATACCTCCAAATCTGAGACTCCGTCTCTTTCTGGTCTGAATAAGTTGCTTTTTGTTCAGGACCGAAGGGGGCACCTTTTTATGGCTAAAATAGAACAGACTTACGCGCGGAGCCTTTAAGCTGTTGAAAATTATGCAGATTGGCAGATTTATTCGAAGAAAGTATCTTCGTCGGAATAGGGTGGTGCGCAGCAGCAGAGAAAGCGTAGAGTTGTGATCGCATGGATTTGGTGCGATGCGCCAGGTGGGATAAGGATTGCATCACCTCGCTTGACCTCAACTGACTCATTGTTGACCTCCATCCTGCCCAAGCCTTCAGTGATGAAATAAAATTCTTCACTTACTCGATGGTAATGTCGGATTGTGACTTGGCCTTGGGAGAGGGAGGCTTCGGCAAGGCTTTGAAGAGTTGCCGGGCTGTTAGAACGATCGAGGATGCTGCGAATGGTAGAGCCGTCTTTGGTGGTAAAAGGCGGCTGCTCCGACAAGTTACGGATGATCATGGATGTGAAGTTCAGCCTTCAATGGGGGAGAGGGCCTCTGCAGGGGTGGCACAGAAAATATCAAGTGATTTTTCGTTGAGTTGAGAGCGAACGGTTTGTATGGCAAGGTCGGGATTGTTGCAATCGCGACTGAGATGTCCAAGGATGACGCGGGAGAGGCGATCGTTTGGGATTTGCTCGAGGAGCGAGGCTGCAGCGAGATTAGAAAGATGACCATGGCGGGACATAATTCGTTGTTTAACAGACCATGGACGTTTGGTGTCTCTGGCGAGCAAGGTCTCGTCGTGATTTGTTTCGATGAGCAACGTGGTGGCGTGGCGGGCGCGATCAATAATATTTTTTGATGCATGACCCAGATCGGTGAGAAAACCTATCGCGCGACGGCTGTTGTGAAAAAGAAGCCCGACCGGATCAACCGCATCGTGAGGCACGCTGAAGATTTCCACGTCAATATCTTTAATGCTGAAAGAGCCGCCTGATTCAACAAGACGCCAGTCGCGATGGAAGGAAAGACCATCGTTGCGAAGGAGTGTGGCAGTTGCTCTATTGGTGTAAACTGGAAGAGGAAAGTGTTTGAGCAAAACATTAAGCCCACGTGTGTGGTCGCCATGCTCGTGAGTGAGGACGATGCCATCGAAATCCAGAAAGCTCTGGCCGACAGCAGCAAGCCGCGTTTTGATTTGTCGGAAACTCAGTCCTGCGTCCACCAGCAAACGTGTTTTGGAAGTTTCAACGACGGCACAATTACCGGAGCTCCCACTGGCTAGGATAGTGATGGCAAACATCCTCAAAAAAAGCTCCGGAGCTTGACGATTTCAATCAGTTTCACACGCAATCCGAAAGCCGATGTCGTCGCAGGAGTAAGCAGGAAGGTTGCTGTTTCGGCAACTGCCGCGAAGAGATTGGAAACGTGAGCGCCAGGAACCGCCTCTGAGGACGCGGCGGACACCTGTTGAAGGTCCGCGGGGATTGACACGCTCGCCTCCCTTGTAGTTTTCTAGAAAATCAAGGCACCATTCCCAAACATTACCAGCCAGATCTTCGTGCCGAAACGGCCCTGCTCCAGCCGGGAACGACCCCACAGGAGAGGTTTCCGCCCAGCCATCGTCTATTGACCGATCACTCCAAGGAAATTTGGTGTGTGCATCGGCAAAGTTAGCCACATCACCTCGTGCCTTCGAAGAGCCCCAAGGATAATCACGGCTTTCTGTGCCGCGCGCGGCATATTCCCACTCCGCTTCGGTCGGTAGACGATATTTCCTCCGTTCTCGGGCCGAGAGCCATTCACAAAACCTCACAGCATCGCTGCTGGAAACATGGACGACGGGATGATGATCTCCGGCGGTGGCAAGGCGACGGTTGCGGTGCGTGGGGTCGAACAATTCGAATTGAGCGTTTGTGACAGGAAACCGAGCGAGGTAAAAGCGTGTGATATGGACGCGTGTGATCGGTGTTTCATTTTGAGGAACACTTGGGGAGTTGGATCCCATGTGAAATGCGCCTGTGGGAACGAGGAGCATCTCGCAGCCGATGGAGTTAACAAAGGAGGGGTAGCGCGCGTATTCAAGCGCGGGGTTTGCCTCGGGGATCATTGAAGGCAAGAGCTGAGTGCGCTCGGTGGCTCGAACGGTTGCGATTCGTGATGTCAGGCGCGGGGCTATACGAACGGGTCCGGGAATTTTTGGCGTGAGAATGGTCGGTTGCTGGTATGTGGCTTGCGCCCGCGTTTGCGAGGAGCCCTCTGCCTCATCTGCACGAGTCTCCATAGAATCGAGAAATTCATCCACAAGATCTTCAGCACGGCCGGCATCGATGCCGAGATTTTCGGCCATGTTGATAAACGCATCCCTCTGATCGTCTGTCATGTCGTTAGGGCCGAGGCCTGAGAGCTGGAGCATGCGCACGAACTGCGCCTCGGGATCTGACTGGGTCCATTCCTTAGGTGCGGGCGTATCTTCCGGTACTCGTTGGGTTCCTGTTTGGGCGAGAGCCTCTTCTATACGCGAGGCGATAGTTATTTCATCGATCCCATGTTGCAGTCCGAACTCATGGAGACGGGACTCATCAGCAGGGCGGAGGACATTGGATTTGAGAATAAAGGAACAAAAGCGGTCAAACTCAATGAGGGCCTGTTCGTGGAGTGCCTTTAGTAAGGTGGCGTCATGCGCCTGTCTGGTTGCTGGATCCAACAGTGCAGCCCGGGCCTCACTGAGCCGCATTGGGGCTTCATCGAAGCCTTCGCGGAGTATTTGGGCGATAGGATTCGACGGCTGGGTTTTTAGAGGAAGCTTTTTTTGCCACCAGATCAAAAGACGGCGGCAATTTTCTTCAATGAGCTCGGGCGATGGGTTTTCCTGGATCGAGAGACCAAGCCGTTTGTAATAGTCGGAGGAGGTGTAAGAACGCCATTCGTCCCATTTTTTGGGATCATCAGGAAGAGGATCAGGAAGAGCCATGAGGTGTCACTCGACTTTTAGAAGGGATAGGCTTGCGCGGGCAGCAGCGATTTCATCAGGAGACATTGCAGAGGCTCTGTTTATTTCAACGGTGCCGGTATTGCCAAAGGCATTCACCGTAACATGGAGAGTCTGGTTTGCATCCCAGCGATAGGTAAGCTCGACGGGGGAACCTTTTGGCAGAAAAGGAGGAAGTTCTACGCGACAAACACCAAGGGGGGTGCATTCTTCGGGCAAGCTGCTTTCTCCTTCAACAACGCGCACAATCACCTCGTTCATGTTGGCTACAGCAGTACCAAACGAGTTTTTTACCTCGGCCGGAATGGGGGTCATTTTTTTAATCATAGGAAAGACATATTCCTCGAGGGTCGCCTCGTTCCAAAGCACAACGCCTAGAGTATGGCTGGTGATGTTGGTGACTTCGATTAATCCACCGTCTTTGCCAGAGAGAGCTTTACGTGCGGTGGGTGAAATAGAGGGTGCGTCGCCGGGTTTTTCGTCCGCTAACTTGCACAACGTCGCCTGGATGGCGGCACCAAGTGCGACAGCTTCGTCTGGGCTGACATCGATAGTAATCGGCTTTCCGGAAAGATCACTAATCATTTTTTGGATCATGGGCACACGGGTCATGCCGCCGACCAGGAGGATTTTGTCTATCGCATTCCAACCGAGGTGCGCCTCTTGCATGACGATTTCGCAGAGAGCTTTGCACCTCTCCACGAGGTGCCGAGAGAGCATCTCGAATTCTTCGCGGGTTATCTCGATCTTGATACTTTTGCCATTGTGACTGTGGACGATAGTGGTTCGGGGCCGGGTGGAGAGCTGTATTTTTGCCGCAATTGCCCGGCTTTGCAGGTCCTGGTAGCTTTGTAAGTCCAAAAGTGGGTTTTCTCCATGCAACCGGTCAAATTCGTCTGCCACAACATTTACGAGGATATCATCCCAGTCTTTGCCGCCAAGACGATGGTCGCCATTGGTAGCGAGCATCCGAAGATTGCCCCCTTCTATTTCCATGATCGTGACATCGAAAGTACCGCCACCCAGGTCAAAGACAAAAATGGTTTGATCAGAGCCGAGCTTATCGATGCCAAAAGCAAGGGCGGCGGCAGTTGGTTCGTTAAGAACTTGAAGAACTTTCAGTCCGGCAAGTTCACCCGCGGCGATGGTCGCTGTTCTTTCCGGATCGTTAAAATATGCAGGGACGGTTATGACAGCTTCGTTAACAACAGCCCCGAGGTAATTTTCGGCGTCTCTTCTGAGTTTTTTGAGGATGAGCGCTGAAATTTCCTCGGCAGAGTAAGTGATCCCGTTGAACTCGCGGGAAAACTCCTTTTTGCTCTTGCCTATTTCACGTTTGACAAAATCCACGATTTTTTCCGGTTCAGCGACAGCATTCTGTTTGGCGAGGGTTCCGACAATCACCGATGGGCCGTCAAACATCACAACTGATGGAGTGATACGTTCGCTTTCCGAATTGGGGATAATCATCGGCTTTCCATAGTTGTCCACATAAGCCACGGCCGAGTATGTGGTTCCGAGATCAATGCCTATGGCGAATTTTGGCGTCATTGAATGATTCTGTGCGATGAGCGGTTTAAAGCTTCAGGAGAGGGCAAGTCGAAGGGGTGGAGCAGTGGCGGCCTCGATTCAGCAGAACAAGAAAAGAACAAGTTGCGGCGATTTTCTTGGTCTCCAGCAATAAAGGCTGCATTATAAATAAAAAATTTCTACCGATTCGAAAGAAACTCAAGAACAATCTCTGCTGCGACCACGGTTGCTAAGAGCAACGCTAAGGCGGATTGGTGCTCTCGCAGTCAGATAGAGGTACGCCACCTTTTCAGTTCAAGAGCATTTTTTGCGGCATTAATTTCCGATATTTTTTTGCTTCGCCCCTCTCCGCGGCCCAACTCGTTGCCTTCCCACATGACGATCGAGACGTAGGTTTTTTCATGTTCAGGCCCTGATTCAGAGAGAACAAAATAGGCGGGTCCGTTTGAAGAAATTCCCTGAAGAATCTCTTGCAATTGGCCCTTTGGATTTACCTCAACCGGTTGCGCTTCAACCTCGAGGAGGCTATTTTCAAAATGCGCCATAACGACACACCGGGTTGTGTCAATATCGCTGTCCAAGTATATTCCTCCTATTACAGCCTCAAAAGCATCTGCTAGATTATTCGGACGGTGCCTTCCTCCGCTGTTCTCCTCACCTTTACCGAGCAACAGGTGTGACCCGATCTCAAGAAGCTCAGCATGCCGTGCCAAAGCGTCGCGCGAGACTAGGCGTGTTCTTAATTTTGTCAGGCGCCCCTCGGGCATGTTCGGAAACATAAGGAACAGACGTTCTGTGATGACCAATTGAAGCACTGCATCGCCGAGAAATTCGAGGCGTTGAAAATCAAAATGACGATCTCTACTCTCATAGGCGAGACTGGGATGCGTAAGCGCTTCAGCCAGAAGCAGGGGGTTTTTGAATTTATACCCCAGACGATTTTCCAGGGGATGCATAGCTCAGGGGAGGCTTAGATTGCGATTTATCACTCAGCCGGCAAGACCAAACCCGTCGTGTGCCAGGCGGGCGGCTCGCTCGATCTCTGATTCATCGAGAATGACGGCAATTTTAATTTCCGAAGTGGAAATCATCTGAATATTTATGCCACCGGCGCTGAGGATTTCGAAAAGTTGTGCAGCAACACCAGAATGCGAACGCATTCCGATCCCTACGACGCTCAACTTGGCCACTCCGTCCCGCGCGATAATCTCCTCTGCACAGAGATCGGCAAGAATTGGTTCTAGCACCCGCCGCGCATGTGGCAATTCGTCTGCGTTGAGAGTAAAAGAAATATCGGTGCTACCTTCAAGCGAGATGTTTTGCACGATCATGTCCACGATTACGCCTGCTTCAGCGATTGCTCTAAAAATTCGCGCTGCCACTCCCGGCCTGTCAGGCAATCGGGTCAGCGTAACCTTTGCCTGATTTCTCTCAATGCTTACGCCGCGGATAACGACTTGTTCCATTCCTGCTGTCTCTTCTTTCACGATAGTGCCAGGGTTGTTATTAAAACTGTTGCGAACCTCAAAAGTGACGCCGAATTTTTTACCGAATTCCACAGCCCGCGATTGCATGACTTTTGATCCTGAAGAAGCCATCTCAAGCATTTCATCATAGCTTATTTCGTTGATCTTGCGCGCATTCGGGACGACGCGCGGATCACATGTGTAGACGCCGTCCACATCGGTAAAAATTTGACATAAACGTGCCCCTAATGCCCCGGCCAGAGCAATGGCACTCAAATCGGAGCCCCCGCGTCCGAGAGTTGTGATGTCTCCTCCCGAGGTAATCCCCTGAAAACCGGCCACAATTACAATGTTCCCTCCGCGCAATAACCGATGAATTTCTTCGGGAGAGATGTTGGCGATTCGGGCGCGTGTATGTGCATGATCCGTGAGGATGCCCGCCTGCGCTCCGGTTAAAGAAACAGCCTTTCCGCCCATTGCACGAATTGCCATCGAGAGCAGCGCGATGGTTGTTTGTTCCCCTGTGGCGAGCAACACATCCATTTCTCTTCCGGAGGGATCGGCCTCCGGGCTAACCTGGCGTGCTAGTTGAATGAGCCGGTCTGTTACACCCGACATGGCGCTAACGACAACCACCATGGAATGACCCTTCGCCTGGGTGTCTAGAACGCGCCGGGCAACATTCCGGATGCGTTCTGTGTTGCCGACGGAAGTGCCGCCGTATTTCTGAACAATCAAACTCAAAGCAGACTAAAGCCGTAAGGTCGAGCCGCACTCATCCGGCTCAAGGGAAAATTTTGTTTTCTCATTTCAGCGCAGAAACTGATTCGGTAATTTTGTCTTTATTTTTCTGTTTGTCTTTTTTTTTCGTAGGCTTCTCATCTTTAAGTTTTTGTTTTTTTTGCCGAGCCTTTTCCAACTTGTCTCGCTGCTCATCCGTGAGGATAGCATCAACAGCAGCCTTGCTCTCTTGCCGAACGTTTTTCATTTTTACCTTTTTCTCATCCTTTTGCAGCGAGGAAAGCTCTTTGCGTTTTTTGTTTTCACCCTCGAGGATGAGGCGGATTTTTTCGAGTTGATCGTCACTGACGTCGGTCACGGATTTTATTTCATCGAGCCGATTTTGAACATACCCGCTTTTTTTTACTGAACTGTCAACAGCGGCGACAGTCATGCTGGAAGCGAACAGAGCGACGCAGGTCGCGGAAAATGAAGCAAAAAGTTTGTTTATCATTTCATGGGTAGCCTCGCACAGCAAAAATACATTTCAAGGTTGAAGAAAACCTCTGTCAAGTTTCACTTGCTGGCCACTTGCCCTCCTGCTTTTTTCTTGCCCTAATGAACATTTTAGTGACAGGCGGCGCCGGCTTCATCGGCTCCCATCTCGTCTCCCGTTTGGCCGCGGAGGGACATGAGGTGACAGTAATTGATGATTTTAACGACTATTATGATCCCGCTATTAAAAGGGAGAATGTTCGTCCGTTCCTGGACTGCATTCGCCTCTTTGAGAGCGATATTCGTAATGCGGAAGAGATAATGCGTATCGTTCGGGAAGGCCGGTTTGAGGTGATTATCCACCTTGCCGCACGCGCCGGAGTTCGCCCCTCGATTCGCGAACCTCGTCTTTATCTCGAGACAAACATTACAGGCACCTTTAACCTTCTTGAAGCGGCTCGTCGTTTCGGAGTCGGACGTTTCCTGTTTGCATCCAGTTCCTCCGTCTATGGTTTGACTAAAGAAGTGCCTTTCCGCGAGGATGCGCCGATTGCGCAAACAATCAGCCCATATGCCTCCACGAAAATCGCCTGTGAACAACTCTGTTCGAGTTATTCTCATCTTAATCGTATCAGAATGGTTTGTCTGAGATTTTTTACGGTTTATGGCCCCTGCCAGCGACCAGATCTGGCGATTCACCAGTTCACACAAAAAATTTATGAAGGTCGTCCTATTGACAAATTCGGTGATGGCTCATCACGGCGGGATTACACCTATGTGGATGACATTATCCAGGGCGTTATGGGAGGTCTTACTTATGAAGGGCCTTTGTTTGATATTTTCAACCTTGGCGAGAGCGAGACGACAAGCCTTAACGACTTAATCGCTCAGATAGAGGCCGCGCTTGGTCGGAAGGCAATTATCAACCACCTGCCCGACCAGCCGGGCGATGTTCCCTTGACGTGTGCCGACATAACAAAAGCTCGACGTTTGCTCGGTTACAATCCCACCACCCCAATCAGCAAAGGTATTCCTTTGTTTGTTGAGTGGTTTTTATCATGTCAGAAACGAAATGGCTGAGCGCACTCCAGTTTTATGAGCACGATTGTCGGGATAGATCTCGGTACGACGAACTCCCTTGTCGGAGCGTTCGAAAGCGGGTTGCCTGTTCTGCTGGCAGATGTTGAGGGACATCGGCTGACGCCGTCAGTGGTCCATTTCCCGACAACGGGGGAGCCGCTTGTGGGCTTGAAAGCAGCACGGGCAGCCGCCACGGCACCAGATCGCACAATTCGCTCAGTCAAAAGGTTAATCGGTCTTTCCACGAAGGATCAGCTTGACGAAACGGCCTATGCAGTCGTCCAAACCTCAGAAGGGCTTCGTATCCCCATAGGAGACAAGCTTTTCTCGCCGGCCGAAATTTCTTCCCTAATCCTTTGCAAACTTAAGAATGATGCCGAACGAGCACTTGAACGTAAAGTGACAAGAGCTGTGATCACCGTCCCGGCCTACTTCAACGACCAGCAGCGCAAGGAGACAAAACAAGCAGGCGAGCTTGCCGGGTTGCATGTGGAACGAATCCTCAGCGAACCCACCGCCGCCGCACTGGCTTTTGGCTTTGGTGGCCAGGGTGACGCCCGTCAAATGATTGCGGTGTATGACCTCGGCGGCGGAACTTTTGACATTTCCATCATTGCGATTGAAAACGGTTTATTTGAAGTGCTTGCCACATGTGGCAACACCCGACTTGGAGGTGATGATATCGACCGTGCGGTTGCGGACCATATCCTGCGCCAGTGTGGTATTGACCGAATAAACGAAAAACCTGAGTCGTTTGCTCGTCTTTTAGATGCCTGCCGTGTCGCAAAAGAAAGGCTCTCCTTTGAAAAAACAGCAGAGATCAACATCCCCTTTCTGTCACCGAGCGCACATATTGACTTTTCGCTGACTCGCGATGTTTTCGAACGTATCGCAGAGCCATTCATCCATGCCACGAAAGAAAACTGTCTACGAGCAATGGCTGATGCCAAGCTTGTTCCGGGGGACCTGGATGCTGTTCTGTTGGTTGGAGGCTCGACCCGTATCCCGATGGTGCGACGGCTTGTTGCCGAGTGGTTTGGCCGTGAGCCCGACACCTCGCAACATCCGGATGAAGCCGTCGCATTGGGTGCCGTTATACAGGCAGGCATCCTCAGCGGGGCGGTTCAGAACACATTACTCCTCGACGTGACGCCGTTATCTCTTGGAGTTGAAACGTTTGGTGGATTAATGAATGTGATTATTCCCCGCAACACAACTATCCCGGCCAAAGCAGGGGAAATGTTCACCAACGCAGTGCCTGGTCAGACATCTCTTTTGGTGCATATTCTTCAGGGAGAACGGGAGTTGGCCAAAGACAACTTTTCTCTGGGCAAATTCGAGCTGCCTTTTGAAACCGGCCCACGCGGTTCAGGACGGGCCGGCATTCAGTTCGAAATTGACGCTGACGGCATCCTGAGGGTTTTGGCGCGGGACACCCGCACTGGGACTGAAAAGCTCGTCGAAATTCGTCGTGTTACTGACATTTCAGACGAAACTGTCGGTCGGATGATTCAGAGCTCTGTCGAACATGCGTTCGAGGATATGCAAGAGCGAAGGCTTGTAGAATTAGAGATCAAGGCGCGGGAATTGCTGGCAGCCACTACGCAGGCTTTACTCTTAGCCGGAAACTCGCTGGAGCGCGAGCAAACGGAGACGGTGCGCCAACTTTCCGGGGAGTTACTGAAGGCCGTAGAGGCAAGAGATCCGATCGGTATAGAAAAAGGGATAACATCTCTCGATGATGCCACACAGGAACTAGCTGCCAAAGTTATTGAGTCCCTGATCTGATTTCTCATTGCTCGCCTGTAGAGAGTTCACCTTCGGCAGCGTCACATTCGACGGCCTTTTCCGGGCCAGTCTCAACAGCCTGTGGCACTTTACAAGAGGCTTTGCTTAATTGAATTCACTTATGCGCATTGATATTTTGACACTCTTTCCAGCAATATGCACGGGAGTCTTCAGCGAAAGCATCCTAAAAAGGGCGGCACAAAGCGGGCTTGTGACTTTCAATATTGTCAATCTCCGGGACTATGCCGAGGGACGACATCGTGTGACAGATGACACCCCATTCGGTGGCGGACAGGGGATGGTGCTTAAACCAGAACCGGTTTTTGCGGCCGTCGAGGTATTAAGAACGCCAGGCAGCCACACCGTATTGCTCTCCGCAGTAGGAAGACGTTTCGACCACGCCACGGCACAACGATTTGCACTGCTGCAGCATCTGATTCTTGTCAGCGGACACTACGAGGGTGTGGATGAGCGGGTGGCTGAGCATCTCGCTGATGAAGAGATATCTATCGGCGACTACGTGCTGACGAATGGCACTATCGCCGCGCTGGTGGTAGCCGATGCAGTCGCGCGACTGGTGCCAGGAGTGCTTGGTGACAATAAATCTGCTCTTGATGACTCCTTTGCAACAGGGCTTCTTGAACATCCACACTACACGCGCCCTGCGGAATTTCGAGGCTGGAAAGTACCTGAGGTTCTGCTCAGCGGGAATCATGCGGCCATCGCCGCCTGGCGAAAAGAGCAAAGCCTTGCCCGCACACGGGAGCGACGTCCGGATTTGCTCGAGCGCAGAGCGCCAGATACACAGCCCATAACTCATTGCGAAATTCGAAGTGAGTAAGCAAAATAACGCGCGATTTGCAGAATCCAGCGCACTGAAGTCAATCTATCCTTGCGAAGAAGGGAGAGAGCCTCTTGTCACAAGAGGCGGTGCGCCCATTCTTAATTGCCGCCCAAATATGGCAAATCAGCAGGCACACCAGCTTGTCCCTTTTTAAATGTGGTTTTGTAGGAATTTCTGCTTGAAGCTTTTTTCAAGAGCCCTATTTTTCGCCACTTATGACCAAAGCCGAACTCCTCCAAGCTATTGCTACTGAAACCGGAACCGACAAGCGCACTGCTGCATTATTTCTCGACACAATTATTAATATCTCCTACAAAGAAGCCAAGAAAGGCGAGTTTGTCTTTCCCGGTCTGGGCAAGCTCGTGAAACAAAAACGTAACGCCCGCATCGGTATTAATCCTAAGACCGGTGAAAAGATGAAGATTCCCGCTAAAACTGTCGTAAAATTCCGCGTCGCAAAAGCCGCGAAAGATGCAATTCTCGGGGTCAAAAAGTAGCTTGGAAAGCCGTCTCATACGAAACTCTTTAAATTTTAACATTTAAGCTTTCATAAGCTTGTAAAATATTCTATTTTAAAATCCTCCAACCATACCATCAGGAGGACTTATAAATGCTGAAGCACAATCTTTCAGAGGCTCTAGCGGGTCTAGAAGAGGCCTTAAACAGGGCACTAACTTGCCTTTCGGAATATGGTGTTCATATAGGCTCCTATCGGCGACCTCTTTCGCATCCAGTCAATAGTATAACAGTAGCAGAATCGTCACCATCTGCCCAAAGCCAAACTTCCAAGGCGCTTGCCGTTGCGGCCGGGGTAACCTTAGGATTGGCTGCAGGTATGATTCTCGTTGCTTTTTTCGTCTCCAGGCAAAGAGAATAACCATTTCAGCAAGACTTCAACCTAGAGTTGAAGATTTCATATACTGCTTTGTTTCAATTTCAGGGATTTTGGTGTCAAGAATGTCGTTGTTCTGAACCGTCGCAGTTCGTAAACATGTTCGTACTCCTTACACCTTCACTAGCTCCTTGTTCTTTAGTTATGAGAACTGAGCGATTTCCAAGCGCATCGCTGAATTTTTGCTGAAAAAGTAAAAAAACCAGAACACTGTGGATGCAACATGCTCTGGACCATACCGGGAAAGTAACTCCAACAATTTGACCGATCAGGGGTTAGGAGTTCTCTCATTTCTTTTCGCCTCCTGATGCGTGAGGGGGCGCTATCGAATTGCCTCCTGAGAATGGCTTGCGGGCCTTCCAGACAGATCCCGCAAATACATTGGAAGTTCATGTGAACATGGAAGTTATGGAGTGTTTCGAGAAAACTTTCGTTGGGGGTAACCATTTTTGGAGTGTTTTCCGATTGGGTCTTATCGAAGAGCGCGACAAAGTCATTTGATGGCCAGCACTTTGGAGGTGATGTCCTAGCCCACGTTTCTCAAACCCGTTTTACTGCGGTTGGTTTTTTCCCGTCGTGGCGGTGTTGCGCTTGCGACACTTAGATGATGTCGGCCGTGGCGCTCTCTTCGACACTGCGCCGCCTAGGTGTGCGTGGTCACTTCGCGCTCCCGCATGCAAATGCACTCTTTCTTAGCACAGATAATTCGGCAACCAAATCGACCGAGCGCAGCACAAAAAGTGAACTATTTTCGGGTGCGTTTCGAGGAGTGGGTAGGCCATGGTCTTTATTTATGACCTGGGCTCGACCCAACTTTGTCAAGCTTCTGCCAAATACAGTAGGATACCTAAATAATACTCAAGTTCGAAAGAGAAGCGTGCGGTCCGAGGTCCTCACCGAACTCCGTTGAGTTGGGTTTGGCACGCAGGGTCAAAGCAGCACAATTGTGCTGCTAGGAGGATTTGTTTAATTTGATTCATCAGGGGGCTGTGTTTCGTCATCAAAAGGAGGCGGGAGGGCGGAACCGGGAAGCTGGGCTGGTTCGGCACGCCGGACTTCATCTGGATTACTGCCTTTGTTTGAACTTTTTGAGGGTGGGGGATAGAGGTGGGCTAGCACGTCACCAATCATTGGCGCTGCATGAGTGCCACCATGAGCATCGTCTTGTGGATCACCCTCGAAGAGCGCTGCAAAGGCGTATTGTGGTTGGGAAGCGGGAGCGAAGCCGGCAAACCATGCAGCGGTGCGTTGTTTAGATTTTGGTCCCCACTGAGCTGTGCCAGTTTTTCCTGCCACTCGAAGCCCCTTTGGTGCAGCCCGGCTGCCGGTGCCTGATGATCCGTGGACAACCTCGACCATAGCTTCCCGCAGTTCGTCAAGATACTCGGCCCGCAAACCAAGGTAGCCTGTTGCCCGAACCTGATAGGCGACTTTGATGGAATTATCAATGCCCTGCACTTGGCGGACGAGCCGCATTTGAAGAAGTGTCCCTCCGTTGGCAATGGGCACCATGGCCTGAGCCATCTGGAGCGGGCTGATGAGGATGTCGCCTTGACCGATGGAGAGATTGCAAACATCACCATCAAGAATTTTATGCCCACGCGTCTGGCGAAAGTAATCTTGCGTCGGGATGCGACCTTCCGCTTCAGCACGTAGCGGAATTCCGGTGCTACGCCCGAGCCCGCAACGAAAAGCCCACTCGATGAGAGCGTCGGCCCCTGTCTTCATTCCCACTCGATAAAACCAAGTGTTGCATGATTGTTCGAGTGCATCGCGAAAATTCAAATAACCTGAGTCGGTCTTTTTCCAGTTTCGGAAAACGAGGTTGCCCACACTGATGGCTGACGGGCAACCAAAAGTGGTGGTCGGGGTAATGGCCCCCGATTCAAGAGCGGCCATGCCAACGAAAATCTTGAAGGTGGAACCAGCCGGGTAAGCGGAACGAAAGGCGCGCGGAAGCAGCGGAACGAAGGGGTCGTCTTGAAGGGCTTGAAAAGCTTGCGCTGAGATGCTAGGTGTGAAGGCGTTTGGATTTATCGAGGGCCAAGATGCCATCGCAAGAATATCTCCGGTGCTCGGCTGGATGAAAACAATCGCTCCGCGCTTTGCACGTTTGGCGAGGACCTCTTCGCAGATTCGCTGCAGTCCGGCATCGAGCGAAAGCACGACGTTGTCGCCCGGCTGCGGTGGAATCGAGACGCGCTCGGTCACCTTCACACCGGCTCGGTCTATCACGATGTTCAACTGGCCAGGCTTGCCCTGAAGCTGGGTATTGAACGTCTGTTCGATGCCCTCGCGCCCCTCAAAATCCGGCCACAGTGGGTCATTATTTTGGATAGGCCAATCAGGTACTCCACCACCTACTTTTCCGCAATAGCCAAGGATGTGACCGGCCACCGAGCCCAGCGGATAGCACCTCACGTAGGAGGGTTGGAGTCGTAATCCGGCGGGCAATCTCCCCTTGATATTCTCAAGCTCTTCAGGTTTTAGATCCTCCACAATGACAAGCGGTAACGCCCCCCGAAGTTTGTAAAACTTCAGAAGCTGCGCGTCATCTATAACGGGTGTGCGACCAGGCAACAGGGCACGGGCCATGGCGATTTGTTGACGCCCAAATAGCACCGCTTGATCATCTGTAAATTGCAGTGGTGTCGGAAAATGTATCGCCAGATTTTGCGCGACACGCATTTGGGCCATAGGAACTCCGTTGCGATCCACGATCTGTCCCCGGGGAGCTGGAATGTTAAGCAGATAAGTCCGCGCATTTTTCTGTGTCTCCCACGTCGGAGCGAGCACATCATCCGTGGCCGCAGATGTTGTTGTTACCCGGAGCGACTGAGCCGATTGCGCACAAAGGGTTGCTGCTGAAAAAAGAAAAAGCATCAGAAACTGATAGGGGCACAGAACAATCTCCCAGGCACATGCGGACAATTTTTTGTTCAGGTTGCTGTTCATAGATTGCAAAGCATGGTCTTCAATTGATAAAAAATCACGCGATTTCAGTCATCGCTACGTTGTAAACAAATGATGTGATTAGCCCCGCAGAAAGATTGCGAGACTAATTCCAAGACCGATCGCCGCGGTGGCGGCGCGAACGTGGCGCTGCGGAATTTTCTGAGAAAAATGTGCACCGAGGAAATAACCGCAGATTGCTCCGAGAGACATCATCCCTGCTCTGGGCCAGTTTATGAATCCCGCGCCTACGAACCAGACAGCGGCGACAACATTAATTGCCGAGGCGAGCACGTTTTTGACAGCATTCATCCGATGAATATCGCGCATCCCCATTAACCCAAGCGAGGCGAGCATCAGGATGCCGATACCTGCGCCAAAATAACCGCCGTAGACAGCCACGCTGAGTTGAAAAACCTGGGCCAGTCGGGTTCCTAGTCGTTGGGGCTTCGAATCATCCTCATCGAGTGACATCCGTTGAATGGAAACAGGTTTTCTGGTTAGATTTTGCGAGAGAAAGAGCAACGAGGCAAAAAGAAGAAGCCAAGGGATGAGCCGTTCAAAAATGCGTTCATCACTTTGCGTCAGGAGCCAGCTTCCCATCGCGCCGCCGATGAGGCTGACTGGCAGTAAGGGCCAGATCCATCCTCCCACCTCGCGTACCTGTCGGCGGAAACCAAAGATGCTGCCGGCCGTTCCTAGTACGAGAGCAAGAGTGCTTGTTGCATTCGCCACGAGGGCTGGTGTGCCAAAGAAAAGCAGAACAGGAAACGTCAAAACGGTGCCTCCGCCGGCGATGGCGTTCATTACACCAGCCATCGCAGAGGCAGCAAGCAAAGCGGTTATCTCAAAAAGATCCATTGTCTCTCATTTTTAGCACGAACAGGGGCTTTGTTGTGGTGAATCTTTAAATTCCATAAAATCCACCTTTCTCTTGCTGTTCGTTCTCATGCCGGCATACTGAGATATTATCATTGGCAGGAATTCCCGCCTTCAAAACCACGGAATCGTCATGTGAAGGAAATTGGACAATTTATCGCTGAACACTGGCGGTCAGCCATCGAGATTCTCATTCTCTCGATCATCATTTACAAAGGCTATCTTTATCTCCGCGCCACCCGGGGGGCGAAGGTTCTCACAGGTCTGGCTGCGCTTTTTATCACCCTCACCCTCCTTTCACAGGTTCTTGACCTTGTGGTGCTCAGTTGGCTTTTGAAAAGCCTTTTGGCTTTTGTCGCTATTGCGTTGGTAGTCATTTTTCAACCGGAGTTACGGCGTGGTCTAGCTGAGTTGGGCAGCAAAAAGTGGTTTAATTTTGGTTCCCCTCAGCCTGGAATTGAAGAGTCTCTTGCGGAGTGCGCTCTCCATCTTGCGAATCGTCAAGTTGGTGCTCTTATTGTCGTGGAACGCGGTGTGGATCTCAAAGAGTATCTTCAAAGTGGCATCGCTACAGACGCAATCTTCTCGACCGAACTCGTGGAGACCATTCTCCACCCGCGGACCGTTCTGCATGATGGTGCGATTGTCATTCAAAATGGGCGTATCGCCGCAGCGGGTTGCCTTCTGCCCGTCAGCCAGCGGGAGAATCTCGATCGCGCTTTAGGAACACGGCATCGCGCGGGTCTCGGTCTGGCCGAAGAAACCGATGCCGTTGTTATTGTGGTTTCTGAGGAGACCGGTGCAATTTCCCTTTGTCACGACGGTCAGATCGAGCGTAACTTAAGCCCTCATGCGTTTCGCACGAAACTTTACCGGCTTCTCGTGGAGAAAAGTACGAAAGATAGCAACTCAGAATTGGAGGACCAAACTAGCCTGCCTACTGGTCGCCTCGACGATTTGGCTCATCATCAAAAGACACGTCAGTTCGGGCGTGGTTCGACTTGAATTACCCATCCCACCCCCAGCTCTTAAAGCGCCCTGAACTTTTTCTTTCATTCTGGCAGCGGTCATAGAATATAAAAAAAATTCCCTAAACTTCTATCTCTCGGACTAATATTTGGATCTTCAAACTACACTATTATGGCAGCGGCACATTCTTTATTCGGCACGGACGGCATTCGCGGGCAAGCGGGGAATTATCCGATCACACCTGACTGTGCATTGCGTATTGGTCGTGCTTTTTCTTTAGTGCTTGGCGGCTCGCGGCGTCGCCGGGTTATCGTGGGGCGGGACACCCGGCTGTCGTGTGATATGCTCGAGGCGGCGCTCGTTGCCGGCCTGAACTCCGTAGGCATAGATACGCTTCTCGCCGGCGTTGTGCCAACACCCGCTGTCGCAGTGCTTGCCCGGATCCTCGAGGCCGACGCAGCGATCTCCATCTCAGCATCCCACAACTCGTTTGAAGATAATGGCTTCAAATTTTTTGGTGCTGATGGATACAAAATTACTCTGGAAGCGGAGTCTGTGATTGAAGAATCTTTTCTCGCAACCGAAGACCGAATTTTTCGGGCATCCGGCAACGGAATCGGTCGCAGCAGCCGCGTCGCCGACGCTGATCTGTTTTACGTTGAAACCGTGTTGGCACGTGCTTCCCAAGAGCTGCGTCTTGATGGCATAACCATCGCCATCGATGCCGCCAATGGTGCCGCCTGTCGCACCACGCCCGAGGCTCTCTCCCGACTTGGGGCTCATGTGATAACCTTCCACGCAGAGCCAGACGGAACCAATATCAACTCATTCTGCGGCAGCACGTATCCCCGTGCCATTGTCGAGGCTGTAAAAAAAACAGGAGCCCAGCTTGGCATTGCCCACGACGGAGACGCTGATCGTGCAGTTTTTGTAGACGAGACCGGCTCGCTTCTCGACGGGGACGATTACCTTGCCATAGTTGGACGTTATTTGCTCTCTCACAAACGGCTGCGTAACAACACCCTTGTTGCCACCGTCCTGAGCAACTTTGGACTGGATGAATGTCTCCAAAGCCTCGGCGGACGTCTTCTGCGTGCCAACGTCGGCGATCGCAACGTGGCTGATGAAATGCTCAGAAACGATTTGAATTTCGGCGGTGAACCCAGCGGGCATTTTATATTTCGAGATCTTTCTACGACCGGTGACGGCCTTATCTCTGCGTTGCAGCTTCTCCAGATCATGAGCGAGACTGACAAGCCGCTCTCCGAGTTGCGTCGTGTGCTGACTAAATATCCGCAGCTGCAACTGAATGTCCGTGTGACTTCCAAACCAACGATTGATTCACTTGATGCCGTCCGCCAGACGATCAAAGCTGCCCAGGCTGAACTCAGCGGGCATGGGCGTGTCCTGGTGCGGTACTCTGGCACCGAGCCGCTCGCTCGGATCCTCGTTGAGGGTCCTGATGCGGCGGTCGTTGAAAAACATGCCCATGCGATAGCTGCCGTAATTCGCGCCGAGATCGGCATCGAGTGAGTTCAAATGAGATTATGTCGACCCGGGGGATTTTCATCACGGCCACCGACACAGGTGCCGGAAAGACTTTCTTTGCCTCCGCTCTTCTCACCGCCCTGCGCCGTGAAGGATTTGATGCATGTGGCTTCAAACCGTTTTGCTGCGGAGACCGTGGAGACGCGGAGATTCTCGCCTCGGCATCCGGGTGCTCCCTAGATTCGGTAAACCCTTTTTGGTATCGCACCCCCGCGGCACCGATGGCCGCAGCATTTATCGAGAACCGCCCCCCCGACCTTGACCTCGTCCGTTCGGTATTTGAAGAGGCAGCCACAAGCGAGTTTGTGGTCGTGGAGGGAGCCGGCGGATGGTTTGTGCCGATTTGTAACAACTATTTTATGGCAGATCTGGCATGTGATTTTGGATTACCTGTTGTGCTCGTTGCACCGAATCGCCTTGGTGTTCTCAACCACGCCCTGCTCACCCTCGAAGCAATCCGCCGATGCGGCTGTCCGTTTCTTGGTTGGGTTCTGAACGAACTCTCCCCAGCTTATAACGATGCGGCGAGAGCCACCAATCCCGCACTACTTGAAGAGATTCTCGGTTCGCCACCTCTCTTGCATCTCCCTTTTGCCGCTGCGCAAATCCCCCTGCCTGAGCCGGTGCGCTCGCTGCTCACCCTGCGCCGGCCAGCGAGATAAGCGGAGGAGATAGTTATTTCGAGCTTGGCCCGTGAATTTTTCTTGTGCGAAGAGGCGGAACCGGGAATGATCCGGGTGCAATGACAACTAGAACTGAACCAATCCTTTTCCTCGACTGCTTTTCAGGGGTTAGCGGCGATATGTTTGTGGGCGCGCTAGCGGATCTTGGCGTGCCACCCTCCGTCATCGAATGGGAGATCCGCAAACTTGATTTGGGGCCCGTCCATCTCCATTTTGGCCGCGAAAAACGTAACGGAATTGAGGGCGTTCACTTTCGGGTGCATGAAGGGACTGATTGCCACGGCGAAGAGCATCACCACCATCACAGACAGCATGAGGAGAGCCACAGCTCCCATAAGCATACCCAGGAAGAACATTCTCAACATGATCATGGCCGCTCTTTCGCCGAAATCCAAACACTAATCGAGCACTCAGCGTTGTCGGAATTTGTTAAATCCCGCGCAATCGCCGTGTTTCAACGCATTGCGGTTGCGGAGGGGAAAATCCACGGAGTGCCCACTGAACAGGTGAAATTTCATGAGGTCGGGGCTGTTGATTCCATTGTGGACATTGTCGCTGTCTGCGCAGGTATCGAACACTTGGGTAACCCCGCTGTTTTCTGTTCCTCACTTGTTGAGGGAAGCGGCTTTTTTATTTGCGCGCATGGTAATTTTCCCGTGCCCGCGCCGGCCACGCTGGAAATATTACGGGGCATTCCTCTCCGGCAGGAGAATGATGCTGGGGAACGGATCACCCCAACCGGGGCAGCGCTCATTGCGGAGTTATCGCAACACTTTGGTCCTATGCCCGAGATGTCGGTTAACCGCATTGGTTATGGGGTGGGCGCACGCCATCATCAGTCCCGCCCGAACGTGCTCCGCGCATTGATTGGGACGATGACCGCTGGGGATGGCCTTGAAATGGACAGTGTCGTTTCACTCGAGGCCAACGTGGATGACGCGACACCGGAGCAACTAGGTGCCGCGTTAACGGTTATTATGGCTGCTGGGGCACTGGATGTTTCCATACTGCCTGCGAACATGAAAAAAGGACGACCAGGCCATCTGGTGACAGCACTCTGTTCTCCGGGTGAAGAGCAAAAGATTGCAGAACTTATCATGCGCGAGACTGGGACATTTGGAGTGCGTTTTGCAACAATGAGCCGCTTCAAGTTGGAGCGATCGAACCGGATGGTAGAAACCCGCTTCGGTCCCGTGTCCGTTAAAGAGGGCTTTTTGAAGGGGCGACGGATGCACCTAGCACCAGAATTTGAATCGTGTGTGAATGTGGCCACCAAAGCAGGTGTTTCTTTCCGCGCGGTGTTTGACGAAGCCCTCGCGGGGGCACTTCGCGGAGGGTAACGATGTTTGATCCAACTCCCAAGCCGCACGGACGCCCTGTTGAGCTGCGGAGTGGTATTGGCACGCTGGCGATTGTGCTGCATGCACATCTACCCTTTGTGCGCCACCCCGAGCACGAGCATTTTCTTGAAGAGGATTGGCTCTTCGAGGCGGTAACTGAAAGCTATTTACCGCTCATCGCAATGCTGCGGCGGGTCGAAGCCGATGGTTTTGGCGACGTTCTTGCTCTTTCAGTTTCGCCAACGCTGGCTCACATGCTCGACGACGAGTTGCTGGGCAAGCGGACGCGCCGTTATCTTGATGAAAGGCTGAGGTTCGCTGAGCGGGAAGCCGTTCGAACCAAGCAACTGCCCGAAGAGCCACTCGCACAATTTTACATTTCCCGCCTCAGTGCGATGCGATCATTGCTCGATAAAATTGGGTCGGTGAATGCCGAGTTCGCCCGGCTGCATAAAGAAGGAGTGATCGATTTGTTTACCACAGGAGCGACACATGCCATCCTGCCACTTGCCGCGACTTGCAAAGGAGCGGCGTGTGCCCAGGTGACGGAAGCGGTTACATCCCATTGCAGACATTTCGGTGGTCTTCGGCCAAAGGGTTTTTGGTTTCCTGAATGCGCTTATGCCCCCGGGCTCGAACAACTCTTGGCTGAGCACGATCTGCGATGGTTTATTCTCGACGCCCAAGGAATTCTTCACGGCAATCCCAGACCGCGTTTTGCCATTTTTCGGCATGTTTTCACGCCGGCTGGCCCTGCCGCTTTTGGGCGTGACCGTGCTGCCAGTCGGCAGGTGTGGAGTGCCGAGATCGGCTACCCGGGCGATCCGCGTTATCGCGATTTCTACCGGGACATCGGTTTTGATCTTCCGATTCAATCTCTTGGGTCGGCGCTGCCAGATGGGGTTAGGAGGTTCACCGGGTTGAAATATCACCGCGTTTCGTTTGCTGGGCGCGAAAAAGAGTTATACATCCGCGCAGAAGCCCTTCAGGCGGCTGAAACTCATGCATCGCATTTTGTCGAAAGCCGCGCAGAACAATTTCTTGAGGTGCGCGAAGCCTTACCGGTAGATCCTGTGCTTGTGACTCCTTTCGACGCCGAACTTTTTGGGCATTGGTGGTTCGAGGGGCCTGAATTTCTTGAAGGGGTCATTCGCCGAACTAATGCACCGAATGGTTGCCTCCCCTTTCGGCTTGGAACGCCGAGTTCTTTTCTCAAAACACATCCCTCTGGACAATTCATCGTGCCATCTGCCTCGACATGGGGGCACAACGGTTATCTCGAAGTTTGGATAAACAAACGTAACGCATGGATTTATCCGCTCATTCAGCGTGCCATGCGACGCATGCGGGATGCCGCCCGCCAATTTGCCGCAGAAGTGACGCGCGATCAGGAACGTTTACTCCGTCAAATGGGACGCGAACTCATGCTGGCACAGGCAAGTGACTGGGCTTTTCTCATGAGGGGTGATGCGGCTCGTTCGTATGCCGAAACCAGGACGCGCGGTCATCTTTCAGCATTTGATATGCTTTACGTGACGTTAATCACCGGCAGCGATCTACCTGCGGAATTCGAAGAGATCGAAGCGCGCAACAATATCTTCCCACAACTCAACTGGAGGATTTTTGGAGCGTGAACGATCGCAATTTACCTTTTCCAAAAAAGATCGCATTATGTTGCACTTTCACTCATCTGAAACGATTCTTTTTTGAGCCAATTTACCTTTTTGAACTTAAAGATTCGCCGACGCAAATACCTTCAAATGAGTAATGCTCCCAAGATAAACAATTCGCAATTTCCATGGGCCGAACTGCAGCTTGACGGTGAGCTCTACACTGACGCCACTCTGTGTAAGCTCTACAGCACAGACGCCTCCGAATTCCAAGAATTACCAACGGCTGTTGCGGTCCCGGCGTCCGAAGCCGACGTCCGCGAACTGATTCTTTTTGCCGCACGTCACCGCGTGGGTCTTATTCCACGTGCGGCAGGCACCTCATTAGCCGGTCAGGTTGTCGGCAGCGGAATTGTGGTTGACGTTGGAAGACATCTCAATCGAATTGTTGAAATTGATACTGCCAGAGGCCGCGTCCGCGTCCAGCCCGGTGTGATTCGGAACGAATTGAATATGGCACTTGCCCCGCACGGCTGGTTTTTCGGCCCGGAAACCTCGACAGCCAACCGTGCGATGATTGGCGGAATGGTCGGCAACAATTCTTGCGGGTCGAACTCCGTCGTCTATGGGAGCACCCGCCAGCATCTCATATCAGCCCGAGGTTTCTTGAGCGATGGCTCCGAGGTCGCTTTTGGTCCGCTGACACCAGAAGAATTCCACGACAAATGTGTGGGTTCATGGAGTCTGGAGACGAAAATCTACAGAGAAATCAAAGCTCTTCTCAGCGACGCCGACAACCGCAGAGCCATTCGTGAAGGATTTCCGAAGCCTGAAGTAACCCGTCGAAACACCGGCTATGCGTTGGATCAGTTGATGGACTGTGCAGTATTTGATCCCTCAAGGAACGAGCCCTTCAACCTCTGCCGACTCATTGCAGGATCAGAAGGCACTCTCTTTTTTGGGGTTGAATTCGAGCTGGCGTGCGTGCCGGTGCCACCGCCCGCCTCGGTGATGTGTGCCCATTTCAAATCCGTAGATGAAGCTCTGCGAGCAAATCTGATCGCTCTGCGCCATGGACCCTCCGCCAGTGAATTGATCGATAAACACATTCTTGACTGTACAAAAAAGAATATTGAACAAAGCCGGAACCGATTTTTTGTTCAGGGCGATCCCGGTGCGATACTTGTTATCGAAATTCGACGAGCCGATCCTCAGGAAACTTCCGCGATCATGGCACAACTCGAGGCAGATTTTCGTCGGTCAGGTTATGGCTACGCCTTTCCTGTCCTCCATGACGATGACGTGAACCGTGTCTGGGATCTGCGGCGCGCGGGACAGGGAGTCATGACAAATGTCGTCGGCGATACACGCCCCGCAGAGGTTGTTGAGGATACCGCAGTGGATGTTATGGACCTCCCGGATTACATCGCAGAATTCGACGCACTCATGCGCAACAAATACGGTATTGAATGCGTGTATTATGCCCACGCCGGATCTGGCGAACTTCACACGCGTCCTCTCATCAATCTAAAAACCGAAGAGGGACACCGAATGTTTAGGTCCATCGCTGAAGACGTCGCCGCGCTGGTCAAAAAATATCGAGGCTCTCTCAGCGGAGAGCATGGGGACGGTCGGTTGCGCGGGGAATTTATTAAATTCATGGTAGGCGATGTCTGCTATGAACTGATGCGTCGAATTAAGAATGTCTTCGACCCTTTAAACATCTTTAACCCCGGAAAAATTATTGACACTCCGCCGATGGATCAGTTTCACCGCTACGGTCCCGGCCATCCAACGCCTGATTACGAAACCATCTTTGACTTCTCAGACGTTCTGGGTGTGCTCCGAGCAGCAGAAAAATGCAACGGCTCCGGGGATTGCCGCAAGACACATCTCAGCGGCGGCACAATGTGTCCGAGCTACATGGCCACACGGGAGGAAAAGGATACCACCCGCGCCCGTGCCAATATCCTCCGCCATATTCTCACCAATCCACCTGACCCACGACATCCCTTTGTCAGTGAAGAAATTAAGACCGTCATGGACCTTTGCCTCTCCTGTAAGGGGTGCAAATCTGAGTGCCCATCAAATGTCGATATCGCCAAACTGAAAGCCGAATTTCTCCAGCATTACTACGACGTCAAAGGGGTCCCTTTGCGGGCGTGGATAGTCGCCCACTTCGCCGACAATGCACGTCTTGCCGCCAATTTTGCTCCGTGGGCGTGGAATTTGATTTTCGGTATCAAACAGTTCCGTCGGATCGCAAACCGTCTTTCAGGATTTCATCCTGACCGCACGATTCCCCTCCTACCTCGTAAAACTCTGCGGTCCTGGTTTCGCTCCCGTCTCCAAATGCCACATCACACGGGGAATTCAGAGCGTAAACTGGTCTGGCTCTTTGCCGATGAGTTCACCGATCTTACCGACGCGCACGTTGGCATCGCCGCTGTCGATTTGCTCGAGGGGCTCGGATATGAGGTTCGCATACCTGCCCATACCGAGAGCGGGCGCGCATCCCTCTCTAAAGGACTTCTTCGGCGTGCTCGTGGTTTTGCAAAAAGAAACGTCCGGTTACTTGCAGATATTGTCACTTATGAAACGCCACTTTTGGGAATCGAACCCTCCGCGATTCTTTGTTTCCGCGATGAATATCCCGACCTTCTTCGTGGTGAAGAAAAAACGACTGCGCAGCGTCTCGCCACTAACGCCCTCATGATCGAGGAATTTCTCGCACGCGAACTCAGTACAGGCCGTATTCGCCCTGAAATGTTTCGCCCAGCTCCATCTCCACGCCCTGTTGTGCATTTGCACGGACATTGCCAGCAGAAAGCCATCTCATCGCTTACACCGACTGTTCAAGTTCTTGAACAACTCGGCGGCTTCGATGTGCGCGTTATTCCATCTGGCTGCTGCGGCATGGCCGGATCCTTCGGGTATGAGGCGGAGCATTACGACATCTCTCAGAAAATTGGTGAGCTTGTTCTTTTCCCGCGTGTTCGCACAGCCACTGAACAGGAAATAATCGCTGCCCCCGGCACAAGCTGCCGCCATCAAATTCATGACGGAACGGGCCGTGTCGCAGCGCATCCTGTGGAAATTCTTCGGCAAGCCCTTTGCTCTTGACCTTTACAAAGAATGTTTATGAGCCCGGCTGTGCGCCTGCTCCTCGTGCTCCTGCCTACATGGGCGGTCTGTTGTGGCGGCCTGTGGCGCATATGGGTTTCTCATGCGCAATACGCCTACGGTTGGAGTGTGCCTATACTCGCGCTTTTTTTCGCCTGGCGTCGTTTCGAGACTCTCCCTCCCGCCCAACCACCGCGCGGCTTTGTAGCGTCCTTCGCGCTACTTATGGCCGCGGTTGTGATGTTGGCAGTGCCTGTTCTGCGCATCGTAAGCGAAGCAAACCTTGATTGGAGAGCGCCTTACGCCGCTCTGATGCTCATGGCTGAGGTCTTCTCGGCTGCGCTCCTCTTCCGCGTCGGCGGCCTGCCGTGGTTAAAACATTTTTTATTTCCCATGCTGTTTCCTCTCTGCGCTTTACCTTGGCCCGCTGCGATCGAACGGGATCTCATCAACAGCCTCTCGCATTTCAACGCTGCCGCTGCCCTCGAAACCCTCTCGTGGGCAGGAGTGTTCGCCGTGCGCCAAGGTAACTTGATCCACACCGCCAGCGGCTCTGTCGGCGTCGAGGAAGCTTGTAGTGGCATACGCAGCCTCCAGACCTCTTTCATGCTGGCTCTTTGTTTCGGCGAACTGCTTGGCATATTGCCGCGTGGACGGCTCACACTCTTTTTCCTAGCTCCGTTCATAGCCGTTGCACTTAACCTCTTGCGAACCCTTACGCTTGTGATGGTTGTCTCATTTGCCGGACCGAGCCAACTCGAGAAAGCTCATGATCCTGTCGCAACCATTTTCCTTCTCATCCAAGTGGGAAGCACCTATGGCGTTGCGCTTTGTTTTCGACGTGCACCGTTTAAAGAGCCAGATCAACAAATCGATGTTGTCGGTGCGCCAAGGTTACTTTCCCTCAGGCTTTGCATTTCCTGCCTGGCGGTAATCTGCGCGATTGAACTCTTTTCAAATCTCTGGTTTCTCATCAGAGAACAGCGCCTTTCGGCCGGTCCGCGGTGGAAAATCGTTCGACCGACGGACGGAGGTTGGGAGGAGATTAAACTCGCACGAATCACCCGCGAGATCCTCGGCAGCGATTCCGAATTAGCACTCACCCGACGGGATGAACATGGTAATCCGTGGCTCTTCTACGGCCTGCGCTGGGCACCCGGCAATCTGATGGCAATTCCTGCAAAAACTCATTCACCTGAGCTTTGCCTTACAAGCCGCGCCGGAATGCGCCTCGTCGAAAACATGGGACGTCGTCTCATCACCCTTGATGGTCTAAAGCTTTCCTTTGACTACTACCGCTTTGAAGGGGCCGGGCCCATCATGTTGCAAGTGATTTTCGGCGGGTTTGAAGACCGAGGCGAAGCTGGCATGGACGCAATCAATGTCCGCCTACCCGACGCCGCCGAACGCTTGCGCTGGTCTTGGGAGGGTCGCCGCAACAGGGGATTCACTTCCTTGGAATTTGTCGCGGCCGGTCCGATAGATGAAAACGAATTCCTGAGCACGGCAGCAGAACACCTCCGCCTGCTGCTTACACGGGAAATGCAATGATCACCACGCGATCGGCTCTATTCGAGCGACATTCTCGAGAAGCGCTTTCGGTCACTCCAAGTGCGTGTGGGCTTTCGCGTTCTGCTAGGGGTGAAACCGGCAACGCTGGCGGGGGGGGGGTTGAGCCAGACACGCGGGCGGCGCGGAGACCTCGGGCAGCTAGGAAGAGGGAGCGTTATTTGACATCCGTGGCGTGGCGAGGCATTTTCGGCGCGTTGCTAAAGAAATCACTGGAGGAATGCGGCACACTTCACATGCATAGCGGTATTCACGAGCGTCTTGGCAACGCCGGGTAAGCCGTGGGAAAAGCTTTCCATGAGAAAGGTTTTTATGGCGTCTGGGTCAGTGGGAGTTTCGATTTGCCCGGTCCCGGTTGGTGCTGATTTTGGTTTGAGCTCCTATCATTTGCGTGGCTTGACACGCTCAATCTACGGAAGTACATGCCACGGGGAAATCGAGCTTTCCGAAGGCAAAGCGGGGAGGAGGAGGAAAGCCGAAGATCGCAGATATGGTCAGGCGTCGCCACTTCTCCAGACGAAATGTTGCACGACGACCAGCTCGAACCCGCCGAGCCGGGCGTCAAACAGGGAATAAAACATTTATATAACTGCTCACGGGTGTCCGGTTAAGAAGAAAATGAATAGGCGCAAAGCGTTCAATATGTGGGTGTTGCAACAGAAAAGCACTGTGACGCATTTGAAAAAACGTCATCCTTTTCTGCATGAATTCTGGACGATTTGTGTTG
>CALDSX010000064.1 GCA_937924445.1 uncultured Chthoniobacterales bacterium | reverse complement strand
CACCTGCTGGCCATCAAGGGGGCGGTCGCCACGGCCAGCGCGGCCGGCCTGCTCGCCCTGCCGCCCGCCGACCAAGAGCGGTTTCTCAAGGGCTACGAGCGGATCGTCCGGGCCGGCTACGCGCAGAATCCGGCCGCTGCGGCGCACGGCCCGAAACGGCGCGGTCGTCGCAAGCAGAGTAAAGCCCGCAATCTGCTCGACCGCTTCCGCGACCACCCCAATGAAATCCTCGCCTTCATGCGCGACTTCGAGGTTCCATTCGACAACAACCAGTCGGAAAGAGATCTGCGGATGATGAAGCTGCGCCAGAAAATCTCCGGCACCTTTCGCAGCATCCAGGCTCTTGTGAACTTCTGCCGCATCCGCGGCTACGTCTCCACGGCACGCAAGAACGGCCTCAACGCCTTGGAGGCGTTGCAGCGCGTGTTCCTCGGCACCCCTTCGTGCCAGCGGTCAACACCTCGTGAGTCTCGCCCACGTGTCGGGTGCGTGCGCCCCGCCATTCACTCACAGGTGGCCGCCCCAAGGCGGGCGGCTACCTGAGCAGTTACTCACGCCTTTTATTTTTTAGCAAGCTCGTTGACTTATTCGACAGAGGACAGTTTGATCATCTCTTCGTTGCCCGGGCCGCAGCTTCTTTTACTCGAAGTGTAGTTCCCTGGAGATTGTGCAGGTGGAAAGTTTCTTACCGTCGGTTGCGGCGAGTTCCAAAAGAATAGCCACTCATATGACGGCCGCCTCGCACGCCACCACCTCCGAGAGCCTTGGTGGTGTGCTCATCGAAAAGCGCCGTGTAAAAGTAGTTGAAGCCGTCTAATTTCTTGCGCTCGATAGAACGACCGATAAACCGCTCGATCGCTTGCATGTTTCCTGCTTCTTCTGCAACAACGAGTGTAAAAGCGGTTCCCGTCGCACTCGCTCGCCCGGTGCGACCAATCCGGTGGACGTAATCCTCCGGATGCTGCGGAATGTCGAAGTTAATAACGTGGCTTACTCCAGAAATATCAAGCCCACGCGAGGCAATATCGGTTGCAACCATTACCTCGTATCTCCCCGACTTAAACCCATTGAGTGCTTCTTCTCTTTCCCGCTGGGTGCGGTTGGAATGCAGCACTGCAACGGAATGATTCGCATGACGGAGTCGACTGGCGATGCGGTCAGCACTCTCTTTTGTTCGTACAAAAATTAATACACTATCATAATTTGTGCGGTCAAGCAGTGCGAGCAAAAGGTCAAATTTCTGATCTGCAGCAACGGGGTAAAAAGCGTGATCGACAGAGTCTGCCGGGCATCGCCTGGCGCCAATCTCAACGATAACCGGGTTGTGTAATACCCAAGAGGCGAGGCGCTCGATCTCTGGCGGTAAAGTGGCCGTCAAAAGCAGTGTTTGCCGCTCTTTACGCGTCTTCTCAACAATCCGCCGTACATCGGGTAAAAAACCCATGTCAAGCATTCGGTCCACCTCATCAAGCACCAGAAACTCCAGCCCCGAAAAATCCACCGCTCCATCCTGTAGGTGATCAAGCAGACGCCCTGGCGTGGCGATGACCGTGTCGGTTACACCCTTTAGTCCCCGTTTCTGTTTGTCGAATCCAACCCCGCCGTAAATCACCAGGGTTTTCAAGTTGCAAAACCGTCCGTAATCGCGGAAGGCCGTTTCCACCTGTGCGGCCAGTTCCCGTGTCGGCTCCAGCACGAGGCATCGTGGCTGGCCAGGTTGGCTTTTGCCCTCTTCTAATTTCGAGAGAATTGGCAGCCCGAAAGCCGCTGTTTTACCAGTACCCGTCTGGGCCGACCCAATAAAATCCTTGCCAGCCAACACTTCAGGTATTGCCCGGAGCTGAATAGGGCTTGGATCGGTGAATCCCATCGCTTCAACCCCTTTGAGAACGGCGGGGTGAAGTCCCAATGCTTTAAATCCCATAATTTTTGAATGTTTAGTTCGCCCGCAATATTACCTAAGATTACCTTATTAAAATTACCTTATTAAAACCAACGGCTAGAACTTGATCGCACGGCTTGCGCGGGGGAACAACCTTTTTCTTTTCTTTTACAAAACAGCCATGCCGCATAAAGCGCCCCAGAAGCAAGCGTCGCAAGCAGCAAGGGGTTTGCTAATGGCTCCAAAAGTTCCACTTCTGAGAACTTGATTTTTCCGGTAAAAAACAGTGGAGCTTGGTGCAGCGCAGCCGCAAAATACAATGTCAGTAAAGCCAAACTAACTCGTGGCTTACGCAAAGCCATTTGGTCTATCATAAAACCATAGGTGAATGCCAAAAACGGAAAGACCTGCAAAATGTAGGACGATTTGATCGCCGACGAGTTTTTGTAACATACCACAAAGACGAAATAGCACGCACAGGTGGAGAGAATTCCGATTGCCAAAGCGAGGCTCACTCCGTTCTTTTGAAAATTTCGTAGACCTGCCCCAAGAGCCGTCACCCATCCAACTGCAAGAGATGCAGTACAAACAAGCGAAACCTTGCTAACACGTGAGAGAAATGGCACGGCAACTTTGACAACATCATGAACCTCAGATTCTTGTGTGCGAAATGGAGGGCGTGCGACATGCCAATACCCCCAATAATCGCCCCATGTATCGGCGAGTAAAATGGGAATCATTCGGTCTCCCATCGTGTAAATTACGGGATGGTCAAAGTATGCCTTGGGAAACCAATTAAAGTAGAAACCGAGCGGCTTGTTGGAGAGCGAAAACGGCATTAATTCAGAATTAAATGCCGTTGGGCTTCCATACTTCGCCGTTAGCAATGCGTAATACCACCCGCCGACCAAAATGGTAATCGCAGAGGCCATGATCAAACCGAACAAAAGCCGTCTCGCATCTGAAGTTCGACTTCCCAATCCGAAAAGAAATAAAACTCCGAATGCGGGAAAGAGAAATGCGCCCCACTGGCGTGTCAGTAACATCAAACCTACTGTCAGTCCAAACGCGAGAAATACGGGCCGGGTGTAATATCCAAAGCAGAAGATTCGAACCGCCAGATACATCGCTACCACGGCCCACATCGCAAGCATGGGCTCTGGACGAGGCATGGCAAACGTTTTGTAATAGACCGGGAGGGTTGCCAATACCAACAGCATGGCTCTCTTGAACCAGATTCCATGCGGATGGCATAAATCACCGAGTTTCAGCAGAAAAAAAACCAGGATGGACGAATAAAAAACATTGGATATCTGCGCTGCTTTCAGTCCGACTTTTTCATCATACCCCAGTCTTAAGGCTAATGAGGTTGGCCAGTAAGCGAGTGGCGCATAATGAATTCCCCGCGTTTCGTGCATTAACGGCATTCGCAACTCCGCCCAGATTCTTGCATTTTGTCTGTGCGGTTCCTGGTCATAATTCTCCAGGGAATAGTGCAAAATGGCGTTTGCGAGAAGAATGGCATGCATCACGACAAACAGTGCTAGAAGAACCGGATCCAGCCGAACACCATTTCGGAAAGGAGCAAGCATCCTGCCGAAAGTATGGCGATAAGTGAAGATGAAACACCCGAGGCCCCAAGTGCCAATTGCAAAAATCACTATGCGCACTGGCCAGCGCAGGGGCCTGGGGACTTCTCCAAAACCGGCAAACAGCAGCGCTGCCACACCACACCAAAAGAGGGGGTGGCTGATGAAAGCTCCTACTGCTGATTGTGCACTTGTGAGGCGCAAGCCTTTTGGTTTTAATCCGGATACCTTCAAATTCGCTAAAAACAAGCAGGGCGGCACCGCTTGGTTCGATACCGCCCGGGAGAAATGTTATCTGAGCGCTCAGAGCATCTCAGTAACGAGCGCGCGTTCCTCCTTTAGCTCGTCCACGCTGGCTTTGATTTTGGCGTTGCTGAAGTCGTTGTTTGCCAGTCCTTGCACGACGTGCCAATTCCGTCCGTTGGAGCGGATTGGGAACGAGCAAATGAGACCTTTTTCAATGCCATAACTGCCATCAGAACAAACCGCAACTGAGTTCCAGTCGTCACTCGGCGTTGGCGCGACGAGCGAACGAACAGTATCCACCACAGCATTGGATGCCGAAGCTGCCGAAGAGGCGCCCCGCGCTTTGATAATTGCTGCGCCACGCTGTTGCACAGTGGTAATAAACTCTCCTTCAAGCCAGGCGTGATCGCTGATCACTTCTGTGGCGGCTCGACCGCAAATTTTGGCGTGATAAAAGTCTGGATATTGCGTTGCGGAATGGTTGCCCCAGATTGCGACATTTGTCACCGCTGTCACATCCACCCCTGCTTTTGTTGCAAGCTGTGATTTTGCCCGGTTCTCGTCGAGTCGTGTCATTGCAAACCAACGATCGGATGGCACCCCTTTGGCGTTGTTCATAGCGATAAGGCAATTTGTGTTGCACGGATTGCCGACCACCAGCACTCGAACGTCTGATGCTGCGTTTTTCTCAATGGCCTTTCCTTGTCCGATAAAGATTTTCCCGTTAATGCCGAGCAAATCCTTTCGCTCCATGCCTTGTTTACGGGGTACGCTGCCCACCAACAGGGCCCAATTCACCCCGCGGAAACCCTCCTCAAGATCCGCTGTCGGAGTTATGCTTTTGAGAAGTGGAAAGGCACAATCATTGAGTTCCATAACGACACCCTCAAGCGCACCAAGCGCCTGGGGTATTTCAATCAAACGCAATGCCACGGGTTGTTCGGGGCCGAACATGGAGCCAGAAGCAATGCGAAAGAGGAGGGAATAACCAATCTGTCCGGCAGCGCCTGTCACTGCGACGTTAATGGGAGAATTCATGGATATATTTGAGATTCAGGGTGTGATTTCCTTAAGCGTTTATGTTCGCGAGGAGGCGTTAGCCTGACTCGTAAAACCTTCTTTAGCAACCCTGGTCCCTTCCGTCAACCTGCAACAAAAAGTTCTGCCCAGGTCTTAGCGTTTGTAAGAGGCTTCGACCCTGGCGGCCACGTCGCGGAAGGTATAGTCGAAGCGTAAGATCTGTTTAAGTGCGTCGAGGTATTTGTCTTGGGCGCCGAGGCGTTGATGAATCAATGCCATCCGGTAGAGTACATCTTTCTTTGTGGCATCCATTCCCGCAAGCCCCTCGCATGCTTCGTCATACATCTCTAGAGCGAGATCGTCCATGCCTTTGGCCTCGTAGCACGTGCCGAGTAGTGCGGCGGATCTCACACGGGTGTTTGGGTTGTTGAGAGCTTTTTGCAGCTCGGGGATTGCTTCATCATAGCGATGGTCGTTCGTTAAGTGCTCACCGAGTTCGCACCGCAAGGTCAAGTCAGTTGGATTGCGTTCTACTCTTTTTCGCGCTTCGGTAATCAAGATAGTTGCTCGCTCGTGCGTCAGAGTCTTTATTTCCTCATGAACTCGTTCTCGCTCCGGATCATCCGCCGGGGCTGAGTTGAGCCAGGATTGCAATTCCCTCAATCGCCGGTCAATGACTTTAAGATTGTTCTCCGAAGCTCTGCGGACGAGGCCGACGTCGGCGTTTCCAGTTAACTCAGCGGCATATTTAAACCACTCAGCTGCCAGCGCGTGGTCTTCCTTTTGTTCGCACAATTCCGCAATTTTACGCGCTAAATCCACGCTTTGCGGTTCTTCTTGAAATTTCGCGTGCAATTCGGCGAGTTGTTGCTCGATTATTTCTTCTGTTTTGACCACTCGCGATTGCTGTTCGAGAGACTGTGCTTCATCGATGTTTTTGATAAGCTTTCGGTAGTCAGTAACGCCCTCTGCAGCCTGGTCCCAGCCCTCGGCGCGAATGGATGCCCGAGCCGAAGCATCCTTGCCGAGCTTGGCTGCAAGAAGATCGGAGGGGTTTAAAGCGAGGAGGCGATTATAAATTTCAATCGCTTTTTCGTGCATCTCAAGTTTGCTGTAGTGCGCCCCGAGTTCATGAAGAATCTTACTGTCTTTGGAATGTCCATCAGCTAATGTTTCTAGGGCAAAGGTGGCCACCTCGGTGAGTCCAAGAGCTTCTGCGGCTTCTTTGAGCGCCATGTTCGCTGGGATGTTGAATGGATCCGATTCGAGCACCTTTTCAGCGGAGTCCATTGCAGCAGCTGGATCTTTTGACTTTCCGGATCCAAACTTTAGGCCAGTCAAGCTTAGGTTTGAAGTGTCTAAGCCAAAAAAAGTCGACTTTTTACCCCGGCACAAACCGATCTCCGCTCGGCGCAAAAGCCTTCGTGCATCGAGAAATTCCCGGTGCTGTTGCACAATTCCCGAGAGTAGTGAGATGACGTAGCCAAAATTTTTAAGCTCGTAGGCGGCCTTGGCACGTTGCCAGATGTTTTTCAAATTCTCAGGGAGATCGTTCTCGGTCTTTACTGCCATGGGAGTTTCGGAGAGACAGAGCGAATGGTGGTGGAAATAAGCGAGGGGAGATTACTTAGCGGGTCCCTTGTTTTCGGGGCTCTTTCCGCTGAGCAATGAGGAAATTTCTTTGAATTTTTTCTCTAAACTCACGTTGTAATTCTCCGGCCCGCTTTCGAATAACACGACAAAGCAAATCGTCGAAACAAGAAACAAAAGGAAGTAGAATAAATTTTTGATCATAGATCGTGGTATTTCCAGCGCTCAACTCAAATCCTAACGTGAGCACGATATGAGTCAATTCCAAAGAAATCAGAATCTGGGCCTGTTCAAACAACGCCATCCTCCTATTCTGGACGGGCCCCCGTCATCGGAACAAATCGCACCGGCAAGAGGGCGCGTTGGTTTAACGAGGCACCATTTTTCTCTAGAAGGATCAATTGCTGAACTTCTCCTTCTTTGCCGACAGGAATGACCATGCGCCCACCGTCCTTGAGCTGTTCTTTGAGGGCTGGTGGTACTTTGTCTGGCGCACACGTCACGATGATCGCATCAAAAGGGGCTTTTTCAGGCCAGCCGAGCCACCCATCCCCGGCTCTCACCAAGACATTAAGATACCCCAACCGTGCGAGCGTCGCCGCGGCGCGTTGAGCCAGAGGCTCAACGATTTCCATTGTAAAAACCTCTTTAACCAGTGGTGACAGGACAGCCGCCTGATACCCACTGCCCGTGCCGATTTCTAACACACGCTCGTGCTCACGTGGACGCAGTGCCTCTGTCATCAACGCGACGATATATGGTTGGGAAATGGTTTGGCCGTGCCCGATCGGCAGCGGGCTGTCTTCATACGCTTTGGATTTTAGTTCATCCGGCACAAACTCATGGCGTGGCGTTGCAAGCATAGCCCTCAACACTCTCTGATCGGAAACTCCTCGGGCTTCGATCTGTGTCTTCACCATTGAGGTACGCTTAACAGCAAATTTGTCATGATCCAACTCTGCAGCCTTGCTCTGGAAACATTGAATTACGCCGACAAGAAGCGCGACAAAAAGCAACGGCCAGGATGGAAGTGTGGACATCAGGCAGGCAAACATAGGTTCTTTCATAGTTTTTAAGTTAAAATCTCCATGTTCCACCTAGTGCCAACCCCAGGCTGTCTAATCCGTCGTTAGGGCGTTTGGGTTCAGAAAGCCCGCCATTTGACACATGTGTGTAAAGCCCCCCGACCCAGAGAACCATATTGTTTCTGCGAAAAGGTGGTTGGATTTCAATTCCGGTAAAAATCCAAGCGTTGAAGCAAAAGTCCTGTCCCTGTCCGCCACTGACAGCATCACTGTCGGTAACACCTGCTCCACCGCGGAAATCCGCCACAAAACGCACGAGATTTTTTTCTTGCCCCAACCGAAGTCGTGGCCCGATTTGAAGCGCTGTATGGCGCGTCTCTACCCCGCGCAGGACCGGCTCCAACAAAACCCCGAGTGTTCCGCTCAACTCCATCATAACTGCCCACGTTGCTTTGTGCTGGACGAAGGGCCTATGGATAGCGACAACAACCGGGAGTTTGATGTAATTGTTTGGGTTGTTCACTCCCAGTAAAAGCCCGGCACCTGCTGAAATCTCTGGCGCCGGTTGAGATGCGAGGAGTTTTGGACTTTCGAAATGTGCCTGTCCCGCGAGGGCACTCGACGGGGTTGCGATGATGCAAAACGATTCGTTTGTTATAAACAGCAGAAAAATCCTCAAAAGATGTTTCGATAAATCGGCGGGGGCTGCAATCGGTTTACTCATCTCACTGCGCACTTGGAAAAATCAATCTGGTTACTCCGCGTTGCCCCCCGCGGACAACGGTCAGGGTTGCCCCTCCGTTTTTTGCTTCTGCAGACAGCAGTCGCCAAAATTCCTCTGGTTCACCAATTGGCGACGCTCCGACGGCCACGATCACGTCGCCTTTGGCAAGGTTTGCCTTGGCAGCTGGTCCTTCCGGTTTAACCGCTGTTACCCGTAGACCTTGGGAGTCAGGCAGACCTAGCTTTGCAGCGTCAGCGACGGGCAGACGTTCAACTTCGAGACCTGCCGACTCCGGAGCTGCAATTCTCACAAACCCTGAGGCATTCGGGGGTGGGATGGTAATCTCTGTTGAAGATTTTTCCGGCTTAACCAAACGATTTCTTGGGTTCTCTTTCTCTTCGGGAGTGGGTATTTTACCCTTTGGAGCTGTCTCAACCTTTCGTGTGGTCGGCAATTCATCTGTTTTCATGGTGATACCCAAGATTTTTCCTTTCCGGTTGACCGTGAGCAAAATCGGCTCCCCGATCTTTTTGGAGAGCACAAGCTTCTGAAGCTCGCGCGTTGTTGCCACTGGTTTACCATCCACCGCCACAATCACATCACCTGCACGAAGGTCTGTCGCATAGGCTGGTGATTCAATGGCAACCGAGCGAACCACCACCCCGCGTGTTAATTCTTTTGACCCGGTGGCTTTGCTGGATGTCTCGGAGTAGTTGTCTATTCCTATCCCGAGCCAGGGACGAATCACCCTTCCTTTTTCAATTAATTCCGCTGCGACTTCCTGAACCATGTTGATTGGAATTGCAAATCCGAGTCCTCGATTGATCCCATTCACGAGTGTCGTCATCCCAATAACTCGTCCCTCCACATCTAGGAGTGGCCCGCCACTGTTGCCTGGGTTGATTGAAGCGTCCGTCTGAATGTATTCTTCAAACGCGGCCACATTCAGATTTGTACGCCCAAGCCCGCTGATGATCCCGAGAGTAAAAGAATAATCCAAGTTGTAGGGAGCCCCGATGGTGGCCACAAGTTGCCCGACACGCAGTTGGTCGCTGTTGCCCATCTGTGAAGGAACTAACCCTGTTGCGGAAATTTTAATGATCGCTATGTCGGTTTTGTCGTCAACACCCACCTGCGTTGCTTGAAATTCTCGTTCATCCTTAAGCTTGACCCTTATTTTCTTTGCCCCCTCAATCACGTGAAGGTTAGTCGCGATATGCCCTTCGTTATCAAGAATAAAGCCCGATCCTTCATTTTGAAGTGGCCCAAACCCAAAGCCCTCAGGATCAATTCCCTGATCAAAATCCCTCGCATCCACTTCCTCTTTATCCACCCGGATGACCACCACGGATGGACTTGCAATCTCGAATATTGCCGAGAATGCAGCGTCAAATTGTTTCAAGATAGATAACGCCCTCGCACTCTCGGCGGAGAACCCAAAACCCGCTTTGCCTGTGGGCGACAGAGCCGGCGAAGCAGGCGTATTGATACCAAAATTTTCCTCTGGTGGCGGTGGAAGTTGCGCGAAAAGAACGGTTGGCGGATTGCCAAACATCGAAGCACACCAGAAACAGGTGCACAACGTAATCACCCGGCGAACGCTTGTGAAAGGACTCGGTGCTGCAAGGCTGGTTGCCATAGAATAGTTAACGTAGCTAAAAACATTTTAAATCTTCCAAACAATAAAACCTTGTCTAGTAAATTAGGAATCTTTTGCCCGAATCAGTTCCCTTACGCCCGACACTGCTCCGAGTTTTCCGGCGAGAACCGCCTCCTCAATCTGAGGCAGACGTTCGTTTACTTTTGCGTCCGCAAAAAATCTACGCAAAACCGCCTCTTCGAGCAATGAGCGGAACCAATCCCGTAACTGCTCATGTCGCCGACGGAGGATCCAGCCTTTTCTATGTCCCTCGGCAAAAAATTTCTCCACCGTTACCCAAAGCTCTCCGATGCCCATTCCGTCATGAGAAGAGCACGTTATCACAGGCGTAGACCACCCCTCCGTCGCAGGATGAAGAAAGTGCAATACCTGTTCCAGCTCAGCCCTTGCTTTCTGTGCCCGGAGTTTATTATCGCCATCGGCTTTCGTGATCGCGATCAAATCCGCCAGCTCCATGATTCCTTTTTTGATGCCCTGCAGATCATCTCCCGCTCCGGTCAGAGCAAGGAGCAAAAAGAGGTCCACCATGGAGCGCACGGTCGTTTCGCTCTGGCCCACGCCGACTGTTTCCACAAGGACCACGTCAAAACCTGCCGCTTCACACAGCAATAACGTCTCCCGGCTTTTTCGGGCCACACCTCCAAGAGTTCGTCCACTCGGGGACGGGCGAATGAAGGCATTCGGCCTTCGACTCAACTGCTCCATGCGTGTCTTATCCCCCAAAATGGAGCCCCCTGTCAGAGAGCTGGTAGGGTCGACCGCCAGCACGGCAACTCTTCTGCCGTTGTCACACAGCCAACATCCCAACGCCTCAATCAACGAACTCTTGCCTACCCCCGGCACTCCCGTAATTCCAACACGCATCGCACCGCCGACGTTCGGCAGCAACAATTGCACCAACCTTTCCGCCAGCGCTTCGTGACGGGGTGCTTCGCTCTCGATCAAAGTTATTCCGCGGGCAAGGCGGATGGTGTCGCCGGCAAGGATTGCCGCGGCAAGCTCCTCAGGGTCAGGGTCATGTCTCATAGTAGTTTTTCTCTGTAACCCGAATGTGACATCTTCACACATAAAACTTGCTTGTTGTGTCAAATCTTTGGCTCTTCCTGGCTGCATCACGCGGTAGTTCCGTCGCAGTAGTTCCGAGTAAACACACACCTCCGCCTCTTGCCAGAGCGCTCGTTTTCCTTTATATGCCACCTTTCGGCCACGCTTTTTCAAGCGGGAGCTCTTTTTATCTCAAACCCGACCGCCTATGTCCAGTTCAACGCCTATGCAACGCACCGTTCGCCAGCCCGCTTCGATCGAGGGGGTTTCACTCCACACTGGCGAAACTGTCAAGCTTACTGTTCACCCAGCTCCCGCAAACTCGGGTGTAAAATTCCGTCGGCGCGACCTTCCGGACGAGCCAATAATCGAAGCCCGGATTGATAATGTTAAAATGGTTGAACGAGCCACCACTCTTGTCGAAGGCAACGTCAAAATACATACCGTCGAACATGTCCTCTCTGCGCTTGCCGGGCTCCAGATAGACAACGCCGTCATTGAGATGGATGCAAATGAACCTCCCATCGCCGACGGCAGCGCAGCCCCATTTGTTGCGATGGTCGAAAAAGCCGGTATCCAGGAGCAGGACGCTCCGAGGCGCATCTTTGAATTGCGAGAACCCGTTCATATTGAGACAAAAACCGGCTCCATCCTGGCCATCTTTCCCGACCCAGCTTTTCGCATCAGTTGCACCCAGGTTGGTCCCGGCGGCTCTCACACCCAATTTCAATCTTTCACCATCACACCTGAAATATATTCTAAAGAGATTGCTCCCGCCCGAACGTTCGTTCATTACGAGGATATCCAGCCTCTCATCGAAAAAGGGCTCATCCGCGGTGGCAGCCTCGACAACGCAGTGGTGATCAAGGGCAGCACCGTAACCAGTAAGGAGCCGCTTCGATTTCCCGACGAGTTTGTTCGACACAAAATCCTCGATCTCATCGGGGACTTGGCTCTCTTTGGTCAGCCTCTTCGTGGCCACGTTGTCGCCGTAAAACCGGGCCATGGTCCCAATTCCGAACTCACTCGCGCGGTTCAAAAAGAATACCTTAGTATGAGAGCGATGGTGCCACCCCCGCTCCTTCCACAAGGAGAAGCTGTATTGGATATCACTGAGGTCATGCGCATTCTTCCTCACCGATATCCATTTCTTTTGGTTGACCGCGTTATCAGCTTTGAAGGCGAGGATAAATGCACCGGCGTCAAATCTGTCACCATCAACGAACCCTACTTTCAGGGCCATTTTCCCGGACATCCCGTGATGCCGGGCGTGTTGCAGGTTGAGGCTATGGCACAGGTCGCCAGCATCCTTTTGCTTCGACGTGAGGAGAATGCCGGGAAAATCGGGTATTTCATGTCTGCAGATGCCGTGAAGTTCCGTCGCCCTGTATTCCCTGGGGATACCCTCTTTATCCATGTCGAGATGCTCAAGTCCCGCCGCAACATTGGCAAGGCTCTCTGCCGATGCGAAGTGAACAACGCTGTTGTCTCCGAAGGCGAACTCATGTTTGGCATTGTTAGCCAGTAAAATCTCATGGCTGTTGTCATTCATCCATCCGCCATCGTTGAGGAGGGAGCCGTTCTGGGCCAAGATGTCGAAATCGGTCCGTGGTGTCGTGTGGGTTCAGAGGTTCGCCTCGGCGATCGCTGCAAACTCGCCTCTCATGTTATTCTCGAAGGCCCCACCATCATTGGTTCAGATAACATCTTTTATCCTTTTGTCTCCGTCGGACAGCGCAGTCAGGACCTCAAATATCTCGGCGAACCAACTCATCTCCTAATCGGCGACGCCAACACTTTTCGCGAGTTTGTGACTGTTCACCGCGCCACCTCAAAAGGCGGCGTCACGCGCATCGGCAGCCACTGCCATTTTCTCGCTTACAGTCACATCGCCCATGATTGTATTGTCGGTAACCACGTCATCCTATCCAACAATGGCACCCTTGCCGGACATGTCGTTGTTCACGACCATGCCGGGCTCGGCGGTTTGACTGCAGTTCATCAATTCTGTCGCCTCGGCACACATGCTTTCACAGGTGGGTGCTCAAAGATTGTTCAGGACGTTCCCCCTTTTATGATCGCAGATGGCAACCCTGCCAGTATCCCTGGCATAAACAAAACAGGTTTAGAACGCAAAGGTTTCACACTGGAGACCATCCACGCGATTCATGAAGCCCATCGAATTCTTTATCGCGGAGGACTCAACACGAGCCAGGCCATTGCACGTCTTGAGACCGAATTTCCCAACGTTCCAGAAATTGCCACCCTTATTGACTTCATTAAAAACTCCACACGTGGCATCATTCGCCGCAGCCAGTCGGGTGCATGACAGGCCGGTGTCTGCTGCAAAACCGATCTCCAGCTTGTGCCCCGGGTTGGATTTCGAGCGCCCCAAGCCATCCACCACACTGACGCTTCAATATGGGATAAACCTTTGCCTCCTTACAAGAAAAACGTTTCGTCACTGGACAAAACCGGCAACGGCGATACCTTCCCTACTTGCAAAAACTTAAAAAGACAAACCTAAATCTTAAACCATCCTTCACGCATCATGTCCTCCGCAAACATCGTTAACGCCACAGCAGCAACTTTTGATTCCGAAGTCATAAACTCACCTCTTCCCGTCGTCGTCGATTTTTGGGCTTCCTGGTGCGCCCCTTGCCGAATGATTGCCCCCGTTCTTGAAGAAATCGCAAATGAGACCGCCGGGAGATTTAAAGTTGTCAAAGTGGACGTGGAAGCTGAAGGACAACTTGCCGCTCAGTATAATATTCGCTCCATTCCAAATTTGATTTTTTTCAAGAATGGCCAAATACAGGGGCAAATTACAGGAGCCGTGCCTAAATCGGAAATCATGGCCAAGCTCCAGGAGCTTGCCTAAAATTCTCGATCCGAATCGCCAGCCGACCACTCGCAATTTGCGAAGTTAATTCACCCAATGCGCCTGGATGTGGCTCTCGGCCCGGCAGATATAGAAAAGATCAATCCCGGCCTTCTCCTGGGGACGACGTGTGTCGTCTTTGACGTTTTGCGTGCCACATCAACCATTGTGACAGCTCTCGCCAGCGGAGCATGTGCGGTGCTCACTGTTGCCACAATCGAGGAGGCCCACGCACTGAAAACCGCTGATCCCTCGCGAATTTTGGGTGGCGAACGTCATGGCGATCCTCCTAGTGGTTTCGACAGGGGAAACTCCCCGCTTGAGTATATCTCAGGTGTTAAAGACCACGAGGTTGTTCTCACGACCACTAATGGCACTTGGGCTCTGAGCCGATGCCATGGGGCTAGCATGATCTACGTGGCATCCCTCCTCAATCTGGACGCAACAGCGCGCAAAATTTATTGTTGCGATGATCTACTTATTTTGTGCGCCGGCACCTTCGAAACTCCAGCACTTGAGGACCACTACGCAGCAGGGGGCTTGGTTTCAATCTTGCGGACTGCCCATGCGCAGGGGCACTTGGCTGAGTTGGATCTGAGCGACTCCGCGCTCCTGGTCGAATCTCTCTTCAAATGCCACAACAGCGACGGAGCACGCGAATGTTTAGCATCCGGAAGGAATGGACGAGTTCTTATCGAGCGCGGCTGGGGTGATCAGGTGGACTGGTGCGCACGTTTTTCGATCTTTGACCTTTTGGTCGTCTCCGACGGGTTGAGGTGTCGCCGGGCTACCAGTATTTGGGATGATCTGTGACATGCGACTCAAATCATTAAATCATCTTGCAAGTTGATCATCTGAAAATTTGATGTACCGTGGTCTTAGATTTTGATCGCCTCTTTGGTTCAGTTGCTCCTTGCCGTGGATGCCAAAGCCTGGCGGCTCGACAAACTGATCGAATCTATTCGGACGCCAAACCGCATCTCAAAGCCGCTTGTGCCAGGAGTCCACAAGCTGTTGGATCGTTGCCTCTAAACTCACGGTGATATCCCAGGAAGGATAGGCTAATCGGATTTTTTTAAGGTTGCTGATGTAACAAATGTGATCTCCGTTTCGGTTCTTGGGAACATAGCTGAACACCTGCTTTTTTCCAGTAACCCGCTCGACCACTTCGAATGCCTCAAGGATTGAGCATGAGTTTGCCCTTCCTCCACCGATATTATATACCTCCGCAACGCGTGGCGCGGCAATGAATGCCGAAATGAATCGCGCCACATCCTCGCTGTGGATATTGTCTCGTACCTGTTTGCCTTTGTAGCCGTAAATTTTGTATTCGCGCCCCTCGAGGTTGCACTTAACGAGGTAGCTGAGGAAACCGTGCAACTCGACGCCGGAATGGTTAGGGCCTGTAAGGCATCCGCCTCTCAAACAGCAGGTGGGCATATTAAAATAGCGACCGTATTCTTGCACCAAGATGTCAGATGCGACTTTAGATGCTCCAAAGAGCGAATGTTTGGACTGGTCGATCGGAAAATCCTCCGTGATTCCGTTTGCAAATTCTGGGTCAGCGTAGTCCCAACGCTTTTCGAGTTCGACAAGAGCGATTGTGTTGGGGCGATCACCGTAAACTTTGTTCGTTGACATATGAACGAAAGGTGCCTCCGGTGCGCTGCGACGAGCAGCCTCAAGCAAGTTCAACGTCCCTACAGCGTTGGTGTCGAAGTCGTCAAACGGTATCTGTGCGGCCCGATCATGCGACGGCTGGGCAGCCGTGTGAACAATCGCATCGGGACGAATGGATTTAACCAGGTCCAGAATGCCCTCCCTGTTTCGAATATCCAATTCATGATGCACAAAGCCTGGAATTGTCTCGATGAGACGTTTTTGATTCCAACGGGTGTCTCCTTGCGGACCGAAAAAAACCGCCCGCTGATTGTTGTCGACCCCATGAATAACATGCCCTTTGCGTCCGAGGAAAAGAGCGACTTCTGAGCCGATTAGACCCGATGATCCTGTGATTAGGACTTTCATAAAATTCGGGCAGTTTAAACAAAAAAAAACTGGCCGCAATTGGGTAACGGTTTTTTTATAACCGCGCCTTTGACCCCCTCTCGCGAAGCATTGTTGAAAGAATTGTCTGTCGAACGAAATCAGTTTGATTTTTCTGGACAAGTGGGGCCGATTGTTTGAAAAATTGGGAGGCATTTGGGCCAGATGGCTCATGAGCAGCTCCAACAATGATGGCGTGATCGCTTTCTCTATCTTATACTCCTCAAAAAATTATGTCTGTTTTAATTAACTCAAAAACCCGGCTGGTCGTTCAAGGGATTACCGGTAAATCGGGCAGCTTTCACGCGCGTGGCTGCCGTGATTACGGTACCAACGTTGTCGCTGGCGTGACGCCAGCTCGTGGGGGCGAGATGTTTGATGACACAATCCCCGTGTTCGATACTGTCATCGAGGCACGCCAAGCCACGGGAGCAAACGCAACGATGATCTTTGTGCCACCCGAGTTTGCCGCAGACTCGATCGCTGAAGCTGCTGATGCTGGAATTGAGCTCATTGTCTGCATTACGGAGGGCATTCCTGTCCTCGACATGATGCGGACTAAAGCTCTGATCTCCTCCTCCAAAAGTATACTCATCGGCCCCAATTGTCCGGGTATCATCACACCCGGCGAATGTAAAATCGGCATCATGCCTGGCTACATCCATAAACCAGGCAACGTCGGTGTGGTTTCCCGCTCCGGAACGCTGACCTACGAAGCGGTATGGCAGCTCAGTTGCCGTGGTCTTGGGCAGTCAACTTGCATAGGTATCGGAGGCGATCCAATCCATGGAATGACTCACACCGATGCCCTCAAGCTTTTTAATGAAGACACCGCAACTGAAGCGGTCATCATGATCGGCGAAATCGGCGGCTCAGAGGAAGAAGAGGCAGCAGCCTACATCGCTGAGCATTTCAAAAAACCGATCGCTGCTTTCATCGCCGGTGCCACTGCTCCCCCCGGACGTCGCATGGGACATGCCGGAGCCATAGTCAGCGGCGGTAAAGGCACTGCTGAAGGTAAAATCGCAGCACTCCAAAAAGCAGGTGTTGCTGTGGCAAAAACACCCGCAGAAATGGCCGACGTTTTGATTGAAAAAATGAAATCCTGCGGAATCAAAATCCCCTAAAGCTGTCTATAACCAGCACCGATCTTTTCGACACCCCTGTCGGCTGCTTAGCGAAAAGTCGAGAAACGAGACGAAAAGCATCGCGGTTAAAAAACATCCTCTTTCAACCTGTTACCCTCAATAGTCTCAAAGCAAATGCCTGTCACCTCCAAAGGACTTGAAGGAATTGTCGCCAATTCGACTGATCTCAGTGATGTGGATGGGGTCAACGGTCGGCTCGTTTACTGCGGCTACGACATCAATGAATTGGCTAATAACGTCAGTTATGAAGAAGTCGTGCATCTTCTCTGGCACGGTTGCCTTCCAAACCGCCACGAACTCGATGCTCTCCATAAGGAGCTTACAGATCAGCGCGATTTGCCGAAGGGTGTTATTGAATTCCTCAAGACGGCGCCAAAAACCGCAGCGCCAATGGACGTCCTGCGCACCGCCGTCTCGATGCTCGGTATTTACGACGGAGGTCAGGGGGAAGAGGAACGCGTCTCCATCAATCGTTCGCGCGCAGCCAGCATCACTGCAAAAGTCGGCGTCATCGTTGCCTACTTTCATCGCGTGCGCACAGGGCGTCATCTTCCGGCTATTCGCAAAGATTTGGGAGAAGCAGCTCATTTTCTCTACCTGATCACTGGAGAAGATCCCAGTCAGGAAGCTGAAAAAACCCTTGACTGTGCTTACGTTCTCCATGCCGACCACGGCATGAATGCTTCCACCTTCAGTGCTCGCGTCACCATTTCTACTTTAAGCGATATCTACTCAGCCGTCACATCCGCAATTGGCACACTCAAAGGTCCTTTGCACGGCGGTGCCAACGAGGGGGTGATTCATATGCTCGAAGAAATTGGTTCAGAAGAAAACGTCATACCCTGGCTCGAGGAGGCACTTGCGCAAAAGAAGAAGATTATGGGCATAGGTCATAGGGTCTATAAAGTGCTCGATCCTCGCGCCCCACACCTTCGCGAAATGGCTGTTAAACTCTGCGACAAACTCGGGGAACAGAAATGGATTCGCATGTCGGAAATTATCGCCTCATACATGAAGGAGAAAAAGAATCTCAATGCGAATGTGGATTTTTATTCTGCTACTGTCTACTACAGCCTCGGTATCCCTACCGATTTGTTCACACCGATCTTTGCCATCGCGCGATGTGCAGGATGGACTGCCCACATTCTTGAGCAACTCTCAGACAATCGTCTCTATCGTCCTTTGAGCGAATACACCGGAACTCCAGTTGGAAAGAAAGTGGTTCCTATCGAAGAGCGTTGATCAACCTGTGAAGCATCCAGACACCATCCTGCGTCGGTCCTTACAGATCGCTCCAAGGGATTGGTCTGTCATGCGCCAAAATTGGCGTGACTTGCTTTTTTGTCACTGGGCAATCGAGCCTGAACAAATTAGAGCTACTTTGCCTCAAGGTTTGCACGTGGATCTTTATGACAAAAAAGCCTGGATAGGTGTGGTTCCGTTTTTTATGCGAGATGTACGGCCTTTTTTTGCACCTGCTCTGCCGGTAATATCAAATTTTCTTGAGCTCAACGTTCGCACCTATGTTCATGACGATGCAGGTTTTCCAGGGGTCTGGTTTTATTCGCTTGATTGTAACCAGCCTTTGGCTGTTTGGATCGCACGCACCCTTTTTCACCTCAACTATCGCCACGCGTTTATGCGAGCTGAACAGGCGAATGCGTTCACACGATATCGTTCACGCCTTGCAGGGGAGGCATGGGAGGCCTATTTTCGCTATGCTCCGAGGACGCCGCCTCGCCACGCCGAGCCGGATTCCATTGAGTTTTTTCTAGTGGAGCGATACCTCCTCTTTACTGCAGACAAAAATCGTCAGATATGGTCTGGGCGCGTTCATCATGCACCTTACCAAATCTCGGATGCATTCTGGGAGTTATCGGATCCGGTCATTCCGAGGTTAACAGGTTTTCTTGGTCTCGACAGGCCTCCGGACCATGTGTGCCACTCCCCAGGAGCTGATGTCTCTATATTTCGTCTGCGACGGCATGTTTTTGGAGGAGAAATTTCTTGATGCAGCACCTTTCGTCCCGATCCCGCGATTTAGGTGCAGCTGCGCGGTTCTCTCAAAATAAAAGGTGCGTTGACGTTGCAAAAGGCCTGTTCACAAACCAATCGGCTCAGGACCGTCAATCGCCAGTTTGTCAAGTTGTCCGACCTGGCGCAGAGCTTCGAAGAGAACCACAGCTATCGCGGTGGCCAAGTTGAGACTGCGCACATTCTGGGTTGGGATGGTGAGCGCACGCTTGCCGTTCTGCTCGAGAAACCTTAATGGCAACCCTCGTGTTTCACTGCCGAAAATCAAATAGTCCCCCTTGCAAAACTTTTGACGATGGTAGGGACGGCTACTTTTTGTGGTGAAGGCGTAGAGGTTCTCATCCGGATTTCGCGCCTGGAGAAATTCTGCGAAGGATGACCAGATTTTCAAATCGACCGCATTCCAATAGTCCAAACCGACACGTCGCACAGTCGAGTCAGATATGTCAAAACCAAGTGGGGCAACGAGATGAAGTCTTGAGCCTGTAGCCAGACAGAGTCGTCCGGCTGCACCCGTATTGTGTGGTATTTCTGGTTCGACGAGGACTATGTGAAAGGAGCAATCTCCAGGGAAAAAATCAGCGCCTGCAGGCGTTGAGCGAGAATCCACGGGTGTTTAAAAGAACAAAAAAATTCGCAGGCTGATTGCAGACGTCAGTTGGCTCCAGCCTCGTTTGGGAGCGGATCCACATTGATCCTGCGTCCGGCTCGGTCAAAACGAACCTGCCCTTCGATGAGAGAAAAAATCGTGTAGTCACGGCCCATACCGACGTTGACACCGGGCTGAAACTTAGTGCCACGCTGGCGGACAATGATGTTCCCAGGAACAACATGCTGGCCACCAAACTTTTTAACTCCCAGACGTTTGCTGACGCTGTCACGCCCGTTCTTTACGCTTCCTTGACCTTTTTTGTGAGCCATAGCTTTTTATCAGTTACAATTGTTCTAATATTGAAGATCTAAAATAAGACGCCGTTTTTAGGCGGAGATTTCTTTAATCCGCACGCGTGTCAGTTTTTGGCGGTGTCCAATCGTGCGGTGATAGCCTTTGCGACGACGATATTTAAAGGCGGTGACCTTTGGGGCGCGAACATTGTCGATAATCTCTGCAGTAACTTTGGCACCTTCCACTGTAGGGGAGCCTGTTTTAAGCGATGTTCCGTCAGAGAGCAAGAGAACTTCCTCGAATACCATTGTGTCTTTTGGCTCACCGGGGACTAACTCCACATCCAATACATCGCCGGACTGAACACGATATTGCTTGCTGCCGGTTTTGATAATAGCGTAGTTCATAAAAAAAAAATTCTGTAGGATTTTATTTTCTGCACGTTCCACTTACCCGATGAACTGCGGCATTGGTTTCGTTGCGCGTTCAGGGAGCAGCTAACAAAACATATCCAAACAGATTGGCAAATACTTTCGTGGTTTTTTTGCCTTAGCGGAAGGTTCCTTTGTTCTGTTCAAAGTCTTTATTGAATTACGTTCATCGCACTGAAACCGCATGGAGGAGATTGGTAAACTTTGTGCCGTCTAGCGGGATTCGTAGGCGAAAGAGGCAAAACATGAAAAGAGAAGTAGCATCGCAAAACCGCTTGCAACGCCAATCTTTTTCAGCTAATCATGGTTATTCGATTAGCCGGGGTTACAATTCCCTGTTCTACTCTGCTCGACTAAATTTCTAAAACCCCGATGCTCAAGATTCCCGCTCGCTCCACTGCGTTTTTTGGATCCTCAATGTCCCGTCCCCCCCGCACAATTTTCTGCGACCTGTCGATCTTATAATTATTCGCAATAACTCTGCGAACCCTCTCTCTGCAGTTCGTGACTAATTTGGCCCTCTCTTTTCTCTCTTTCCGTTGAGTTCAGTTTTCAATGGCCCAACAAGTGGGCATCTATCCCGGCGCTACGGCTCTGCCGCTCCGCTGCGCTGTCGCAATCCCAAGCGGCAATCCTTTAATTCACAAACTATGGAAATCTACGTAGGCAACCTGTCATACCAGGCAACTGAAGGCGATATCGAGGCAGCTTTTGGCCAGCACGGTGTCGTGGATCGTGTTCAAATCATTCAAGACAAATTTACCGGACGCTCCAAAGGTTTTGCGTTCGTTTCGATGTCGGATTGGAAAGAAGCCCAAGCAGCAATTAAAGCGTTGGACGGCGCTGAAATTGTCGGCCGAGTTGTCAAGGTCAACCAAGCTCGGCCTCGCGAGGAGCGCTCGCAGAGTGGTGGAGGAGGTGGCGGTTACAGGGGCCAAAGTCAGCGGGGTAGTGGCGGCTATCGCGGCAGTGGCGACAGATCAGATCGCGGGGATCGGAGCGAAGAAGGCGGTTTCAAATCTCGACATCGGCGTTGATTCCTCCTTGGTTTGAACAAGACCGATTCCCACTTTACCTCGCCCCGATGGCCGGGGTGACCGATACGGTCTTTCGAAAGCTAGTCAAATCCAAAGGAGCCGATGTGCTCGTGACGGAGTTTGTCTCTGCAGATGGTATTCTGCACCGAAACGACCGTACGAGACGCTACGTGGAATTTGACAATTTACAACGTCCGGTTGGGGTGCAGTTGTTCGGAGCAGACCCCCTAAAGATGGCTGATGGTGCTAAAGCTGTCATTGATTGGGTACATCCCGATTTCATAGACATCAATTTTGGCTGCCCTGTGAACAAAGTTGTGGCCAAAAACGGTGGCTCCTCTCTGTTGCGAAATTGTCCGATATTAGCCAGAGTGGCGGGTGCCGTCGTTCGTGCCGCTGCACCGCTGCCGGTCTCAGCAAAAATTCGTATCGGATGGGATGCACACTCAATCAACTCGGTGGAGGTGGCTCGCGCACTTGAGTTAGAGGGCATCAGCGCCATCGCGGTTCACGGGCGGACTCGCGCTCAGGGATATTCTGGTGAGGCAAACTGGAATGTGATCGGGGAGACAGCCGCGGCAGTTTCTGTGCCTGTTATTGGTAATGGAGATATTTCTTCTCCAGAATTCCTTCTGCGCCGCTTAAAGGAAACTTCAATCCGCGGAGCAATGATTGGCCGTGCGGCTTTGCCTGCTCCATGGCTTTTTGCACAATGCCGCGCGGCCCTTCTACGTGGCACGCCCCCACCTGAGCCCGATCTCCCAGGGCGTTGGGCGTTCATCCGGGATTTCGCCCGAATGGCTGTCGAATATCGTGGCGATGAAGCTGAAGCAATGAGATCGATGCGCTCAAGACTCATTGGCTGCGTGCGAGGAATGCCCGACAGCCGAATCCTCCGTGCAAAACTCTCGTCAGTTGCCAGCCTTGCGGAGTTGGACGAAATAATTTCGGAATCACTCGCTACGCACTCCGGGGGGGCTGTCTCCAACTTCTCTGTCGCTGCCTCTGCCTAAGGTGTGCGGCTCAAGGAAAGCGGCAACCAAGAAACATCCAACAGCCGCGCAGATACACGAGTCCGCCACATTAAAAGCAGGCCACGAAAACCTGCCAATGGTGAAGTCGAGAAAGTCCACAACGTGGCCGTGTAACAAGCGATCAGTAAGATTACCCAAAACACCGGCAGTAAGGAGCAATGCGCCAGCGCGGTTCCAACCGGGGGGGAATTTGCCGCCAAGAGCCAACAAGGTCAGGACGCATAGTGCAATGAATGAAAGCACAATGAAGAATAAATTGTTATTACGCAACAGGCCAAAAGCCATCCCCGTGTTGTAGGTGTGTGTGAGGTTGAAAAGTCCTGGTAAGACCGGGACGACATCGTGCAGTGCAACGTATTGAAGAACCAGATGTTTTGAAATCTGGTCCAATAGATAGAGTGGTAAAGTAACAACGAAAAAGAGTTTCATGAGTTTTTGTAGTGAAGAACGCTATCCTTTTTAAATGAGGAACAACTCTGAACTACATCAACTGGACTGATCACAGCCTTGTGCTTTGCTGAGAGTCCATGCGATTTAGAGTAATTCGGCAATCTGCACCGCATTGAGAGCCGCGCCTTTTAGTAATTGATCACCGCTTACCCAGAATGATAATCCATTTTCGAACGCCACATCGCGCCGGAGACGACCCACAGCGCAGCGATCAGTCCCCCCGGTCTGAATCGGCATAGGATAAATATCAGCAGCCGGATCGTCCTTTAGATCGAGCCCGGGAAAAGAAATCAGAGCAGCGCGGGCGACTTCAAGATCCACTGATCGTTCAAATTCTGCACTAACAGCCACAGAATGAGACCGGAAAACAGGCACTCGAACGCATGTGACCGAGGCCCGAAAGTCGGGATGATGCAAAATGCGTTGTCCCTCGTTTTGGAGTTTCATCTCTTCTCGCGTGTAACCATTGTCGAGCACAGAATCGATACGCGGGATTACGTTCGAGACGATTTGGTGTGGATAGACTTCAGGGATCGGATCTTGGTCGGCAGCAGTCGCTGCAATCTGGCGTCGCAACTCATCGATCGCTCGTGCGCCTGATCCACTTACGGCTTGATAACTTGCCGCGATAATCCGGCGCACACCGAAAGCTCTGTGCAGTGGGTAAAGCGCCATCAGCGTGATAGCCGTGGTGCAGTTTGGGTTTGCTATAATCCCTGAGTGCCCTCGCACATCATCTCCGTTTATCTCGGGAACAACAAGCGGCACCGTCGGATCCATTCGGAATGCTGAAGAGTTGTCCACGACAACAACACCTGCCTTGACCGCTAAAGGCGCAAATTCACTGCTAATTCCTGCCCCGGCACTGAACAGGGCGATGTCAATTCCTTTGAACGAATCGGATCTCAATGGCTCCACGGAAACGAACTCATTCCTGAACTCGAGCGTTTTTCCGGTGCTCCGCGGAGATGCCAGAAGACGAAGTCGCCCGACTGCAAAGGCGCGCCTTTCCAGAACCTTAAGCAGCTCAATGCCGACAGCTCCTGTGGCGCCAACGATGGCAAGATTCTTTGTTGCGGACATAGTTTGAATTAGGAAATTACCATTCGCCTCCTCTTGCGCAACTGCGTGGTTTGTTTTATCACTCTCACGAAAGATCTTCGCCCCGCCCCGCACCCCGTCACATCAATGTCCAGCCAAGTTCTCCACCCTAGCGATGCGGCTTTTGGTGCAAAGAACCTCCTAATTCATGTGAGCGTGCCTGAACAGAAATTGCGTCTGCTCAGGGGGCTCCAAACTGTGGCCGAATTTCCCGTTTCAACAGCGGTCGCCGGCGTTGGGACAGCTGAGGGCAGTTTGCAAACCCCCCCAGGCCTTTTCCGTATATGCGAAAAAATCGGTGAAGGGGCACCGGAGGGTGCCGTCTTCAGAAGTCGCCGACTGACGGGTGAAACAGGCTCGGCCGATGCGCCGGAGGACCAGGTGCTCTCCCGCATTCTTTGGCTTGACGGCCTTGAACCATCTAACGCAAATACCCGCGAACGGTTCATCTACATCCATGGCACGAACAAAGAATCTCTGATCGGACAACCTGCGGGAAATGGCTGTATCCGGATGCGAAATGTGGACATCATCCAGTTGTTTGATCTTGTTGAAACGGGCGCTCTCGTTTACGTAGATGACGGCTTTCCGCGAATCAATTGCCCTGAGAATATGGCGGTTCCTTCGGGCTTTTAGTCGGCCCAACTCGTTTCATTCCGACGCCTCTGCGTGGCATAAAATTTAAAACACGCAAAAAAGAGTCCTTAAGTTCAGCCCCTGCTAATTTGAACAAAAATTAATTGCTTGGAATTCATTGCCGCACCGAGGTGACAAGGGAGGGGTGCAGGGTTTTAAGCTTTTGGAGGCTGTCAAAACTTAAGGTGATATGGCCTTTTCCTCTTCCCGTCTATTTTTGTTACCAAATAGTGCATCGCGAATAATGCGATAAATGTCTGTGTTATAAACCGTTCCACGCACCATTTCAGCTCCGAGACCCGCAGCGCGCGCCAAAATTCCCCCGGAAGTATCTGAGAGTGATGCCCAAACAACAACGAATTGATGCCTCTTGCCTTCACGATCGGGCGCTGAAAGAAACGGTTCTTCATTATGGTCCAGCCCCAGCGGAGCCCCGTTTCGGTCGCGACCCAATTTTGCCATGGCGATATGCTCTTCCTTGCCATCGGTGAGACCAATTACGTCAAGTCCCCCAGCTTCACTGTCTGCTGCAGTCAAAATCAGCGTCTCAGGGTATTTCTTGAGATGGCTCAGTGCCACCCCAAACGCCTCGTCCGCACGGCGCAATGCTTCAAAAGTCCCGGGAGCGTTGTTCGCATTGCCAAAGTTGTCACTTCCTTCCTCTTCCACGATTAGAAGAAAATGCTGATCACCAAATAGCTCCAGGGTTTTTGCGGTCATTTCAGCAAGTGTGGGCGATTCCGTATTGTAAAGCGGCAGCCCGGCGGCCTTCAGTTCTCCCATTGACCTGTCATTAAATGTGTGTTTCTCAGCAAACACCCCAAGCAGCTTCTTTGTTTTGGGCGGAACATTGGCAAGCTCTGCTTTGTTATAAACCACTGTATAGCCACGTTTGCGCGCCTCTTCGATGAGATTGCGCCCATCAGTCCGTTTGCCCGATCTTGTATAGTGCCCGGCAGTCCCTTCCGGGAGCATGTAGATTTCCCCACCGCTCATGATCACGTCTGCGCCTGATTCGAGCACTTGAAGGGTAATCTCCTCCTTGTCTTCACGTTTGCCGCTGGCTGCCACAAAGACAGCGGTCCCTGGCTCTGTTATATCGCCGGAATTGATCAGCCCCACTCGAAGGCCACGTCGCATAGCCTCTTGAAAAATCGTCTCCCGAATCCCGGAAGCGGATACCGGGCGCTGATTACTATCCTTTTCAAGGCCAAAGCTTGAAACCTCCAGCCTCACACCGCTAGAGTGAGCCACCGCGCCACCGTTGGAACTGGCCGTAAGGTTATCCCGCATATGGCCGCGATAGACTGCAATGTGGGGGAGCTTATCCCAATTCAAATCTCCATCAGGCCCCGCGATCAGAAAACGGGCAGCTTGCCAGTGCGCTAGCCCCGCTCCGTCTGGATGGATAAAAATGACGCTCGTCTCTCCTGCAGGGAGGACGTTAAATGTGGTGAGTAAGCTGAATATAAAAGTCGAAAAAGTTTTCATCCTCTCCCAGGCTGCGTCGCATACTCCAAGTCGCAAGTTACAATCTCGTCACAATGAGGCTCTTACCGCGCTTATGCGATTCTCAGTGGCAGTTGTTCAAAACTGAAAACGCCCGGTTTATTCAGCTCAGATCGTGTCAAGAGCAATAGGGCCTGCTTCAGATAATGTTTGTGGAATTTGAAATTACTCCTCAAACTTCAGACAATTCACCCTTGAGTTCAGATCAAACAGGGCTAATTCGAAAGAGGTCTCTTTAGAATATCTTTTATGCCCAACATCTTGCTTAATTTACCACCCGCTTTTCACAACGCCGAATGCCTTACCTCCGCGATCAAGCGCCTTCATGGTCTTGGCACTCTTAGACAAACATCTCACAATACACCGGAGGAGATCGCCGACGACCTGGCTTGGGCTGATGCCGTCTTCATGTGGGCTTGGCCAGCTCTCGATGACAAACTCTTGGCTGACTGCGCCCCAATCCAGTTCATCGGCCATATTGACATGAGCCAGCGTATGGCCCGGGCTGAACTGGGAGCCAACATACCTGTTTCTTTGTCCAAAGCAGGATGGTCCCCCGCAGTGGCCGAAATGGCTTTGACTTTGATACTCGCCAGCCTGCGTCGCACGAGCAACCACCATGCCGCTGCTTGGCGAGGAGAGGAAAAATGGGTGGACGCTATAACTCTTCCTTTGGACGCCGACCCCTACGAACGGGAATTAACCGGACTCACGGTTGGCATCGTAGGGCTCGGACAGGTTGGCCAAAGGCTGGCAAGCTTTCTGATTCCTTTTGAAGTGGATCTGCACGTTGTGGATCCCTATGTCCATGATGATGTGATCAGCCGCTACAATGGCCGGAGAGTTGAACTCGATGCCATGATCGCCGCCTGCGACGTCATTGTCCTCTGTGCTGCCGCCAACGAAGGAACCTCCCGCCTGTTCAACGCCAAGCGGATCGCCGCCTTACGCCCCGGCGCCGTCTTTGTAAATGTCGCCCGAGCCATGCTTGTCGATAACGACGCGTTGATCGAACGCTTGAAACAAGGCAACCTTTTTGCGGCACTCGACGTGTTCGAACACGAACCGCTTGAAAAAGATAGCCCACTGCGAAACCTCCCCAACGCCTACCTCAGTCCACACCGAGCAGGTGGGTTGCATGGTTCGATCCGACGGGTTATCGAGTTTCTCATTGATGACTACGAAGCGCTGCTTGCCGGTCGGGACCGTCGGCATGCGCTCGTCGCAGACCGGATTGCCGCACTAGACGAATATTAATTACAAGCCGCAGTTGAAAAGTTACCGGGAGCCGGTTGACGCAGATAAAATGGGGTAATGGAGGACGTTTTAGAACTTGTCGGGCTTCAGCCAGAAAGTGAAACCGAGTGTGGATTGCGGTTTGAGGGTGGTGGGGGCCAGCCCGGAGCCTGGTTGGATCGGCTAACTCCCTACGGAGGTTTGGCGTCTTGGAGCCATTATCTGGAGCAGGTGGGCATCGTGGAAAAGCTGGCACGTCAGTTTCCGCTGGAGCGCACCAATCCCAATGCGACCTCAGTGCGCGACCCTGCTGCACGCTTTCATGATCCATGCGCTATTGGGAGGCAGACTATTTAACCCCCACCTGCGACGTTCACAAGACGATCGTGCTGTGGCGGCGATCCTATGGTTGAAGCGGAGCTGGATCTACGGGGAAGATGCCTTTGTGCAGATGATGCGCCTGGCCGACCGGAACAAAGCCTGTTGATGGATAGCCGCCAGCAAGCGCCACCTCTACGCGGCGCTGCCTTGCGCAGTTCATTGCCGACTGGGATTGCCTCTGCTACGCATTGCCCTGACGGGCTGTCTGCGGAGGCGATCTCCGGCTTTGCCTCCGGTTCCACAGTCAACACGCGTTACGGCTACCAAGAGGAGATGAAAGTCGGCCACAACCCACACAGCCGAACAGCATGAGACAGCCTGCACGTTGTTTTTTCCAAGCAGGCCAGGCAACCCTGAAAAAGGCAGTCATCATCCACTGGTTTGTGTGGTGGCAGGCACGCGGTTGGTTCTGCACATGGTGTGGCGCGAGGGCAATACGGTCAGTGCCACGGGCTGAAAGGAGGCGATGGACAAAATCTGCAGCCATCCCGACGTGTGCGCCGAGCTCAAGCTCAACCGTGAAGACATTGGCCTTGCCCAGGAAAAAATCATGGCTTGGCACGAGGAGCCCGGCCAGCAAAGGCCGAACTCTCTTTTAAAATTGCGCCTGACCAAGAAAGTCAAAAGGGCGCTGGCGCACATTCCATGGCCGATGTGGGAGGGGCAGCCTACCATTGGCATGTAGCAGATTGCCGAAACGGTGGTTAAACTTGATCGCTGGAGCCGTCCCAGGCGGGTGGTCTTCATCCACACGATACCCCCCCAAAAAAAACTTCGGCCCAGGACGTATTTTGGGGCGCTGCCCAAGAAGAAATCGCTGCTTACGTGATCAGTCTGCCATCGGAGGTTGCTGCGCCCAGTCAAATCGTAATGCTTTACCGTAAACGTGCCGATGCGTAACCGAGCGAAGGAAGATGGCCTGCCGCCAGGCAGCCCGCTCAGGCGAGGCGAAGCCGAGGCAGAATCTCTTTGACGAAATCAAGAATCAGTGGGGCTTTTAGGGCTTTGGCAGCGGCAAGGCCGTGGTCACCGAGATGGCCACCCGGCTGCTGCTTCTGACCTACAACCTCTGGACGCTTTTCGTGTGCGTGGTCAAGTAGCAGGGGTGCATACCGAGGTGGTGACCAGTCGTGATGAACTCTTGCTTGTCCCGGCCAAACTGGTCGAGAGCGGACGGCAGAAGACTCTCAAACTCGACGTCTGCTGGTTGGCCCGAATTGCGCCGCAGAGTTGGATAGGCAGCAAACTTTCGAGCGCTCTCTGTGCTGGCACCCCCCCTTAGCTCAGAAAATTGGCTCGCACATCCTTTACCGTGCCATCTCAACCGCAGGATAGAGGATAAAGACTTTGTAGAGATCCTCTTTTCTTTACAACGTGTTTGTGCACTTTGAGGTGGCTGGAGAGGGAATCGAACCCCCGACACGAGGATTTTCAGTCCTCTGCTCTACCAACTGAGCTATCCAGCCATTGGTCTTATTGGTCCAGAGAAAAATACTCTCACCCACTTGAATGCGTTGCAAGTAAAATTTTTGGTTTGCGAACTCACTTTTAACTGCTAACGTATAAACCTTATGCCAAAACCAATTGCACGAAATAAGACGCGTAAATCTGTAGCAAAACGGTTTAAAGTAACTGGATCGGGCAAAATTCTCCGAGCGTCTGCAGGTCGGCGCCATCTGCTTTCGTCAAAAAACGCGAAGAGGAAGCGCCAACTAGCAAAAACAAAACTTGTTCACGAGACAGACACAGCGCGTATTTTAGAAAATCTACCTTTTGCACGCTGACTCTTGAGTTTTGTGACTTTTGAGAACCCGGCAAACCTCAGAGTCTGTTTAGAATCATAACTTCCCAACATACCATAAAAAAAGACCTAACCCGCCAGATGAGGCGGACATTTTTAAGAAGACAATATGCCACGCGCAACAAATTCTCCGGCCAGCCGTAAACGACGCAAGCGCGTCATTAAAGCCGCGAAAGGTTATCGCGGTCGTCGCTCCAAACTTTTCCGCTACGCCAAAGATGCGCGGATGAAGGCCATGTATTGGTCTTATCGCGACCGCAAGACGAGGAAACGAACTTTTCGTTACCTCTGGATTGCCCGAATCAACGCGGCTTGTCGCGAAGCTGGTTTGACATACAGTCGGTTTGTTGAGGGTCTGACCACCGCCGGAATTATGCTCGATCGAAAAATGCTGGCGGAACTTGCGGTTTCCGATGAGACGGCTTTCAACAATCTTATCAGGCAATCACTTCAAGCGCTAGAAGCCAAGCCTGGAGTAGCTTTGCGAAAACAGGTGGCCTGATCCAACAGGTTAGCTCTCTTTTTCCGAAAGTTTCGTGATACGTGCTATATCACCACGAGCATCATCGTCTCGAAAAACTTATCGGTTTGTCTGACGAAATTAATAATGTCCGTTGATTTTGAAGCTCTTGCAGTTGAAGCAGAAAGCGCAGTTTCTACCGCCTCGGATTTTGCACAACTCGATGCGGTTCGGGTGAGGTTTCTGGGGAAAAAGGGAACGATAACCACCCTGGCGGAGACCATTCGATCTCTGCCCACTGAGGAAAGGCCGTTATTTGGCCAGCGCCTCAATGCGCTCAGGCAAGCGGTTACTGCTGCGATCGAAAACCGAAAAGCATTTCTTGAAGCTGAAACTGATGCCGCAGCGTTTGCGGCACTGGATGTTTCGTTGCCCGGCAACATTCCTAATGTCGGCACGCTTCATCCGCTTACGCAGATCCTCGATCGTGCCGTTTGCATTTGTAGGAGATTGGGTTTTGCCCTTGCAACAGGCCCCTGTGTGGAAACGGAATTTCATTGTTTCGATGCCCTAAATACCCCGGCTGATCATCCCGCTCGAAATGAGCAAGACACCTTTTACTTCCACAACGGACGCTTGTTGCGTACCCATACGTCGAGCGTTCAAGTCCGTGTGATGGAAAAAAATAACCCACCCTTGCGTATTATTGCACCGGGTCCTGCTTTTCGTCGCGATGAGATTGATGCCACCCACTCGGCCCAGTTTCATCAGTTGGAGGGTCTTTATGTGAATCGGAAAGTCTCTGTGGCTGATCTTAAAGGAACGCTCGACTTCTTTTTCCGCGAATTACTTGGCACTGGTGCGGAGCTGCGCTTCCGTCCTCATTTCTTCCCATTCACTGAGCCGAGCTTTGAAATAGATGTTCGCGCTTCTGGCCTTGGTGACAGGGAGCGATGGCTGGAGATGGGAGGCTGTGGGATGGTGGACCCGGCTGTATTTGACGCAATAAACAAAAGTCGCAGTGACCAGGCATTCGATCCTGAGGAATGGAGCGGGTTCGCTTTTGGCATTGGGCTTGACCGTCTGGCGATGGTGCTCTTCGGAATACCTGATATTCGATTTCTTGCTGCAAATGATCTGCGGATGTTGAGACAGTTTGCGGTCTGAGTATTGTGGCATATGAAATTTTCTTGCAACTGGCTTGCAGAACTCCTTGGCGATCTTCCACCGGTTTCCGAACTCAACGACCTGCTTACTTTCGCGGGTGTTGAGGTCGAGGGAGTCGAAACCCGCGGGGTTAAAATTGAAAAAGTCGTCGTTTCGCGGATTATCGCTTCGGAAAAACATCCTGACGCCGATCGCCTTAGTGTTTGTCGAGTCGAGGACGGGTCGGGATCAGAACGTCCGATCGTTTGCGGTGCAAAAAACTACAAGCCTGGTGACAAGGTGCCTCTTGCATTGCCGGGAGCAGTTCTTCCGGGAGGTATCAAGATCAAGAGCGGCAAGTTGCGTGGTATAAAATCCGAAGGAATGCTTTGCAGTGCTGCGGAGCTCGGTCTCTCTCCTCATGCGGATGGTTTGCTAATTCTCGATCCCAATTCACCAGTGGGAGCTCCTATCTGTGATCTTTTTCCCAGCGATACGATCCTTGAGCTAGAAATCACGCCGAACCGACCTGACTTACTTTCACATCAGGGACTGGCCCGAGATCTTGCAATTCTTCTGAAGCGAGTGCCCGCCTTTCCAAAGATATCCGAAATACCTTCTGGTTCTGGGGTGCCCTCGATGGAAGTTAAAATAGATTCACCCGATTCTTGTCTGCTCTACAGTGGACGTCGAATATCGGAGGTGAAAATCGGCCCCAGTCCACGTTGGCTTGTTGAGAAGCTCGAATCCTGCGGTTTGAGGTCTATCAATAATGTCGTGGATGTGACGAATTTTGTGCTTCTTGAAACAGGTCAGCCGCTCCATGCCTTCGATGGTGCAAAGCTCTCAGGTGCTATTCGAGCGCGACTGGCTCGGCACGGGGAATGTTTTTATGTTTTGGATGGTCAAGAGATTCGCCTGAAAGAAAACCACCTTGTGATTGCCGACGATTTAAGAGCTCAGGCGCTTGCCGGGGTGATGGGCAGCTCTCTTTCGGCTGTGTCGGGGAGCACTACCGAAATTGTGTTGGAAGCAGCCTTATTTGATCCTGCAACAATTCGTCGGACGTCACGTGAGACGGGGTTGGCGAGTGATTCAAGTTATCGATTTGAGCGGGGGGTTGATCCATGCGGAGTGCTGGCTGCTGAGAGGCGCGCGACCTCATTGATATTGGAATTAGCTGGAGGGAGAGCAGGGGATCCTGTTATTGTAAAAACCGCTGGATTCGATGCTGTGGCAAACCCTCGTGAAGTTGTTTTACGCTACTCCCGGTGCATTGATCTTCTTGGATATAAAGTAGCCCCAGAGGAGGTGCGGCAATTGCTCGCGGGGTTAGGCCTGTCTCTTATTTCCACAAGCGGGTCAGGATTAGAGACCGTTTACAAGTGGCGTATTCCAAGTCATCGGCAAGACCTTCAACGCGAGGTGGACATGATCGAAGAAATCTGTCGTCTCGCAGGTATGCATCGTATCCCGAAAAAAACTTCCGGTTGGTATGCCTCGGGGAGCGATGCAGACGATCTTTATGATTTCCGCTTGCGTGTTGCACGCACACTGGCCGCCGCCGGATTTCACGAAACGCGCACGCTCGCGCTGATCTCCGAGTCTGCCCTCGCCGACGCACTCCCTGGTTTAGAGGCTGCAATGCCATTAAAGAACCCGATGAGTTCCGATCACTCTCATCTGAGGCCGTCTCTTGTGCCTGGGCTCATCGCAGTGCTAGACCATAACCTGCGTCAAGGTGCAGGGAGTATACGGCTCTTTGAAATCGGATCTGTTTTCAGCCAGGATGGCCAAGAACACGAGCAGCTCGCGCTGCTTGTTTCTGGGAAAACACCCTCCAACCTGCGCCAACCGTCTCCAGAAGGGTCCGAATTTTTTGACCTCAAAGGCGCTCTTGAGCTACTCGGTATTCCCGGGCTTCGACTGAGCAGAAAAACCTCACCTTTGCCTTTGGATTTGGAAGTGCGTTCAGGAGATCTATTTCTCGGGCGGATCGCTGCCTTGCCATCCTCACGAGCGAAAGTGCTCGGCGCACGTGGCGCCGTATTCGTCGCGGAACTGGGATTTGAGGATTTGCGGTCCGTTTTGAGAGGAGCAAAGTCTTACAATCCGTTGCCAAAGTTTCCTGCCATTGTGCGAGATGTAGCATTTGTGGCCAACACCGCCTTAAGGCATGAACAAGTGGTCGAGATTTTAACAGGCGCGGGTGAGGTGCGTTTGGAGTCAATTCATCTCTTTGATCTCTTTGAAGATCCGGCGGGGACAAGAATTCCCAAAGGCAAGAAGTCCATGGCATACTCGCTTACGTATCGCGCTGCTGACCGGACTCTCACTGATGACGAAGTGGCAGCAGCACACGGTGCTCTCGTCGCTCGATTGGAAGGAGAACTCGGTGTTCAGATTCGGGGATGAATACCCCGTTTATGTGGTTGGTGTTTTCTTGGCTGGTTTTAACGGCGAAGCTCGTAGATCTCCCACCCTTCAGTGGGATAAACGTCCATTACCATCAGAGCCCGGTCATGCGCCGTAAAAAACAGCACTCCCCAAGTGTCGCTCTCGGTCGGCGCATCCGCATTAGAATCTGCGAGTTTGCTGTATACCAGAGATCCCTCATAGTCTGTCGCTTTGCCGCCGAGGAAAATCAACTCGCTGCGCGACTGCGTTCTGAATAAAAAGCCGCTCCGTCGTTGGGAACCAGTTTGTTTTTCAAATTTTAGCTCACCAGGTTTATCGCTGGATGAGATTCGTGCCTCAAAGAATGGATACACAAATATGCCTGAACTGCTGCCAACAATCGTCCTCACCTTCCAGCGTCCTTGAAGTTTCGTGTCGGAAGGCAATTCAATTGGAATGCTTTCGAGTGCCTCTTGGGTCAGGCGAAGTCCATTGACATCGATGGTTTTCGAATTTTTTGCCTCTTTATCAGTTGGAATAAGTGCAATTAAAGAACTCCTGAACGCCCCAATCATGTCGGCATGGAGAGAATGGGCGATTTCCTTCCAATACCTCGTTCCGCTATCAACCGCCTCTTCTGGTTTGAAGAATGCGGACAATTCACTCGGCACTTCACGGGGAAAAATCATTCGCAGGCCTTCGATCCAGAGAGATGCCTTGGGATCCCTGACAAATGACATCGGCATCTGGGCAAGTCGAGTGAAATCTTCGGAGCTGAAAAACACCGCATCCTACCGGTCGCCGTCGGTCGCTGTGAGTATGATCACTCCGTTTCTGGAGGCAAAGTATGTATTTTCATAGTCCCAACGTCCGAGCGGAGGGGATATCGTGCGCGCATCCTCTTCGCCCGAAGGTGAAGAAACAACAACGGCACCCGCAGTGCGCCGCGAAATGCCATCAGTGTCTGCTTTGATTTTGATGAAACCGATGTAGAGATTCTCCGGCCTGCCGTGAACGTCCGGTTCCTCGCCGTTGGGCATAATATCCTCTCCATCAACGAAAAACTCCAGACGTTCAATCGGATAAAACTTTTCCTGACTGGAATCCGCCGCACTTGCGATGGCGGCCAGCCCCAGAAAAATGCAAAGTGCAGTGGAGAGAGTCTTCAGCACAGCAGCTGTCGGAGTGATCATAAGCGTAACCCGTGGATACGGCATGGTTGACATGCCATCAGATTTGGTTCAAAAATGCAAACCAAATCTTTTTTGTTCTGATTTCACTCTCGGAACCAAGTGAAACCTTTTTATTCATTTATTTGACAAAAGCTCAGCCCATTTCTCGCGTGCCTGGGCAAACATTAATTGTGCTTTTGTTCTGTGACAGTCCCGATGCAATTTAACATCCTGCGGAGAACAAAGTCACCTGCGACCTTGCGGGATTTGCCTGTTGCGCAAAGGGCGAGGTATACTAAATAAGACGGCGATGCATTCGTTCAAATACAAATCAGGCCGCTTGAAATGTGAATCTGTTGATTTGGCTGCTCTGGCTGAGGAACATGGGACGCCACTCTACGTTTACAGTTCGGAAACGATCATCAGCCATTACCGTCGTCTCGACAAGGCGCTTTCGGATTTGGACCGCCGGATTTGTTTTGCAGTCAAAGCGAACTCCAACCTGGGCGTGTTGCATCTGCTTGCCCGCGAAGGAGCAGGGTTCGACATCGTTAGCGGAGGCGAGCTTTATCGCGTTCTTAAAGCCGGCGGCAAGGCCAACACATGCACCTTTGCTGGTGTCTGCAAGACAGAAGAGGAGATGGTACAAGCGCTTAACGCTGGCATTTACAGCTTTAACATCGAATCCGAGCCAGAGCTCGACCGGCTGAACGCTGTCGCACGAAGATTAAAATTAAAGGCCCCGGTGGCAGTGAGAGTAAATCCGGACGTTGAGGCGGATACTCATAAATATATCTCTACCGGCAAAAGTGAGAACAAGTTCGGCATCCCTCTGAGTCGGGCTGAAGAATTCTACGCTCGAGCGTCGAAAATGCCGGGCATCCATCTGCGCGGAGTTCAGATGCATATTGGTTCGCAAATCACAAAACCGACACCTTTCAGTAAAGCCATCCGCAAAATGCTGCCTTTTGTGACCGCGTTACGACGAGACTTTGGTATTGAATCTTTTAGCGTCGGTGGAGGGATTGGAATCGTCTACGAACAAGCCATCGAAAGTGGGGCAGCTAACTGGTGGAAATCGTCTCACTCGGGTTGCATGACTCTCGAGGACTATGCCTCTGTCATCGTGCCAAGTCTTACTCAAACGGGACTGAAAATACTCTTCGAACCCGGGCGCCTGATCGTTGGAAACGCAGGTGTATTGATCTCCAGAGTGCATTACATCAAAGAGGCTGAGTCAAAAACGTTTGTAATCGTGGATGCCGGCATGAATGACCTTATCCGTCCCGCCCTTTATGAAAGTCATCATGATATTGTTCCTGTCATAAAAAGAAATGGCGCAAAGTTTCAGAAAGTGGACGTCGTCGGGCCGGTTTGTGAAAGCGGCGATTTTTTTGCGCAAAATCGCCTGTTACCAACTTTGCGGCAGGGTGATCTTGTGGCGATTCTAAGCGCCGGAGCTTACGGAGCTGCCATGGGATCTAACTATAACTCACGGACCCTGCCCGCCGAAATATTAGTGGACGGGCAGCATGCTCATCTTGTGCGAAAACGGCAGTCTTTTGCTGATCTGATACGGGGAGAATATGTTCCGAAGCTGAAGAAATAATGAAAATAGACCGCAAAATCGCTTTTCTTGGTATGATTCTCGCCTGCGGTGCGGTTCACAGTGCTCCTGTTCAGGCCAACGAATACATCATTGTCAGTGGAGGACCTTCACTCATCAAATGGGAGAAATATAAAGCTGTACCACATGACCGTTGGTGGGGGAACTTTATCCGAACTGCGCGGGTGCGGATACAACAGCTGCAGGCTGAGCGAGGTCTCAACTACCCCATTACGTGGTTTGTTTACAAGCCAGCTTATGTGACGAGGAGTTTGCAGGAGGGCCGTGACCTTATCGCGCTCATTAACTCTGTGCGTGACCGCTATGGTATTCGCCTTATCTACTTCGATCGCACTGAACAGTTGATTAATTACCTCAACCACGGCCAGGACCGTTCTCGTGTTAAGGTCGAGGGGTTCGAATTTTTTGGCCATTCAAATAAAGCCGCTTTCATGTTTGACTACAGTAACTATGTTGATAGTGGCAGCCGGTGCTGGCTGCATGAGACTGAACTTGGCCGCATTGAGCCAGGGGTTTTCAGCCGTAAGGCTTTTATCAAAAGCTGGGGCTGCCACACCGGAGAAAGCATGTCCAAGTATTGGCGCCGGGCCATCGGACGTCCCATGATTGGTGCCATCGGTAAAACTGATTATTCTCCTGGAAACATACCTGTTCTCAGCACTCCAGGGGGGCGCTGGGGTCGCTAACCTCCGTTTCCGAGCTTCCGATGCACCATAGCTTTGCTTATTTGTTCGAACGTTTCCCGTCGTTCGTTCAGATGTTTACCCTGCGCGAGGTTATCGGCATGGTGAAGCAGGGGAGCGCTCCTCTTGTGTATAGCATAAGGGAGCGAGAAGAACGCCCGGGAGCGCCTCTTGACACGCCAGTTCCAGTTACTTTTCTGCCAGATAAAACCGATCTTCGCGCTCAGGTGCGGAAGATGGCTGAGGACAAAAAATTGCCCAAGTCCCTCCTGCCTTCCATCCAACAGTGGGGAGATGAACCGGATAAATTCCGGCTGTATGAGGCGGCCTGGCTTGGTCCTCGCTTACGCCAACAGGGTATCCAACATGTCCACGCCCATTTTGCTGGCATCGCGGCAAGAACATGTTATTGGCTGAAACGTTTCTTCGGTTTGACATACAGCTTTACCGGTCATGCAAATGACATTTTCCGCGAAACACAAGGACCTGTTTCTTTTCGGTGTCTTCTCAAAGAGGCCTCATTTGTCGCTGTCGTCAGTGATTTCTCGCGCAATCGGCTACAAGAAAAATTTCCCGATCTTCGCACACCACTTTTTACGGTCTACAACGGAATTGATCTGGCACGCTTCGAACCGAGCAACCCATCAAATGCTCCACCTCATATTCTCTCTGTCGGTCGGCTCGTTGAGAAAAAGGGCTTTCCGCATTTGATCAGCGCCTGCGCTCGGCTGGCTCAAGAGGGGATCGCTTTCAAATGTCGAATAATTGGCGATGGGCCTCTGCGCAACGAGTTGGAAAACCTCATTTCCGAAATGCAACTCGGACAACATGTCAGCCTAGAGGGCTCAAAATCGGAGGAGGAAATTCGTTCTTTTCTGGCAAACTCCCGTCTTTTTGCCCTCGCTTGTGTTGCAGAAAAGGATGGGGGAATGGACAATCTTCCCACGGTAATCACAGAGGCCATGGCTGCGGGTCTTCCAGTCGTTTCAACCCGAATTGCCGGTGTCCCCGAACAAATTGTGGACTCAAAGACCGGCTTTCTTTGCGAACCCGAAAATCCAGCGGCGCTCGCCGATGCAATTAAAAGGTGCCTTACTGATAGCTCCCTCTGTGCAACCCTCGGAAAAGCTGGACGACTCCGGGCAATGGAAAAATTTAGCCTTGAGTTCACCGTGAGGCTTCTCAAACGACACTTGCTCCAATACGGACGAGCGCATCTCACGTTGCAACTTTTTTTGAGAGACAAAGGCTCTCTTCTCGCTCGATCACTTCGTCCCTTCCGTTTTCTTAAAAATTAAACGCTGGTCCAGTAATCACTTGAGATCGCTTGCCGCCAGGCAGCGCGTTCGGGCGAGGCGAAGTCGAGACGAAATCTCTTTGACGAAATCAAGAATCAGTGGGGCTTTTCGGGCTTTTGCAGCGGCAAGGCCGTGCTCACCGAGATGGCCACCCGGCTGCTGCTTCTGACCTACAACCTCTGGACGCTTTTCGTGCGCGTGGTCAAGGAGCAGGGGGTGCATACCGAGGCGGTGACCAGACGTGATGAACCCTTGCTTGTCCCGGTCAAACTGGTTGAGAGCGGACGGCAGAAGACTCTCAAACTCGACGTCTGCCGGTTGGCCCGACCTGCGCCGCAGTTGCATAAGCAGCAAACTTTCGAGCGCTCTCTGCTCTGGCACACCCCCCTTAGCCCAGAAAATCGGCTCGCCGATCCTTTACCGTGCCATCTCAACTGCGGGATTTAGGATAACTCCAAAAGGTATTTCCCACGCCCGTTTACCCCGAAAACGGCGATAGAACAAAGTCGTTTTGCACGGAGGGGTTTGATGCATGGTGATGTGTGAAAAAAACAAGCACTCCCGCGACCGTACAAAACGATACACGAACCTTCGCACCGATTTTTGGCGGAGGCGAGAT
>CALDSX010000063.1 GCA_937924445.1 uncultured Chthoniobacterales bacterium | reverse complement strand
GGCAAATGCGTCGGAAGCGTCTGGCTTCTGAGCAGAGGCGAAATGCTGCGCGGCGACCGCCAAACCCAACGGAAGGAGTAGTCTTGTTTTCATGTCACGAAATGTCGGTCTTGCGGGTATGCGATGAATGGATGAATCGTTTAGCAGACTGTTGAAAAACGGGTGGTTTTAGGCTCATTGCAAAAAAGTATCCTCCGAAAATTGGTTGCGAAAACATAGAAAACAAACCCTTGACATACTTCCAATAAGATTACTTGCTGTTGCGGTGTTCCATACTCCGCAGGCTGGCATTGGCTTTTCGATGACGCTCGAATCCACTCCCAGGTTTTCAAAAAATCCCACCATAAGCATCTTGAAATACACCACCGGCTCAATCCCGGGCCTTCCTCCCCGATTGGCTTCCCGGTAGCTCGGTTCGCACAACACCCTCACTCTCTGGGCAAATCCCATCTCGGCCACCGTCTCGTTCAGTTTAGCGTTAAATCCCCGCCCTCGCGAGGCTACCAGATGCTTGCGTTGAATCCAAAACTCTCCTTGCTCTTCTCTCACAACTCGCTTCTCAAACATTTTTCCCTCCTATCATGCCTGCCTAACTTTGGCAAGGTTTTTTTTCTCTCCCATCATGCCTGCCTGACTTTGGAAAGGTTTTTCAACAGGATGTTAGCTACAGAACTACCATTGAAGGCAAATGATCTTCGTTCAACGCAGATAGTCTTTGGGGGGATGATTGTTTTTTTCAATTTTTAGTGTGGGAGCGTGCCTTGTATGGTGTAGGCGTTTTGGTTTGTGGGGTCGTTGGACGCGTGAAGGAAAGAAAAATCGACTGACCAATAAAAACCCAATCATGGCGTAAGCTGGAACAAAAGGCAGGGTAAGAGAGGCTTGTTCATAGAAGGCAATAGCAACAATAGGATATGCGGCTCCGATAAGAATAGAGAAGACCATGGCCACGCCTCTGTCCATTGAACGGAGTTTATAGAACAGTGCCGCTGTCAACCCGAGTAAGAGCCATGAGACCCATTGTATCCGTTGGAACTCTTTACGTGCGGAATAAAGCTGACAGATTGCTGCGGCATAAAGTTCAGCATTTGAAATGCGTTCTCCATTGGCGAGAAAAATCCCGCGACTTTCGTCGTCTGTGTTGCCAAAGAGAATGACGCCACCATCAATGCCAGCCAATTGCGGGTGGCTCGGAGCCGTAGGATCCTGTAAAGCTAAAAGGAAGTCACCAAATTCAATCCTTCGAAAACCTGATGTGAGAGGATTTGGCAGGGGCATTTTCCCGTTTGGCCCAAGAGAAATTGTTCGCCCGTTAGCGAGCAGGAGCCGATTTTTGGGTTTGACGACGACTTCCTGAGGTGCGATGTGGTTAGCCATAAGAAGGCTTCGAAGAACAAAGGAGGGCACGAGCCCTGAGGGTGTGGAAAAGAGGAGGTGAACCTCAGGAACTGCCTGTGGTGGGGAGGGGGCCGCGACAGGATCACGCACGAGGCAAGGGCCAAAAGCCGCAATGGCAGGAAGTGTCTCGACAAGGAAATGAACTCTGGGCGTACCAAGTTGATCCGCAAATTCCACCTGGTCATTTGAAGCGAGCAGGGGATATTCGGTTGTGTAAACAGTGGGCGGGCTAGGATTATGAGGTCTTAGAATTAGAAGCTGTGAGACTGTGAGTGCGGCAGATTCGAGGGCGCGGAGTTCAATGGAGGTGGGAGGGTGACTGTCCGGAAGATCGGCCAGAGCAACAAGCGTGGGATTGAGGCTGGCAGCGGTGCGTAGAAATGCCGCATAGTCCAGCAGAGAAAGAGGCCAGGAATCTCTTCGGGTTTCATTATTTGCTTCGACAAGGAGTATCGGTCGAGGTTCGGAAAAAGATTCCGGTTGCCGTCGGCAATTAGCGGCAAGCCATAGGGCAAAAAGTTCTTCAGGTGTATCAAAAGTGCCGCGATCGCCCTCGCGGATAATCAGAACGCCGAAGAGGAGAAGGATTCCAAGGTAAATCGTGCTGAATCGGGCAGACACTGTTTGAGAGAATGGGATAGAGCTCACATCGTAAAGCGCTCTCCCAGATAGAGTTGCCGACTGACAGGGTCGTTGATGAGAAAATCGCTGGAACCTTCGCTTTCAACGCGCCCTTCGTAGATGAGGTAAGCGCGATCTACAATGGAGAGAGTCTCACGAACGTTGTGATCGGTAATGAGAATAGCGTAACCTGAATGCCGCAGATTCACGATGATTTGCTGGATTTCAAAGACAGCTATCGGGTCCACACCAGAGAAGGGTTCGTCGAGCATCAGAAGCTTTGGGCGTGTGACAAGGGAACGCGCGATGGTGAGTCGACGCTTTTCACCACCTGAAAGAGTCATTGCGGTGTTTTTTCGGATATGCGTGATACCAAATTGATTGAGTAATTCATCACAGCGACATTTGCGTTCGGTGGCACTAATAGGGAGGGTCTCGAGAACTGCGTAGAGATTCTGTTCAACGGTAAGTTTGCGAAAAATGGATTCTTCCTGTGGAAGGTAGCCAAGACCTAGTCTGGCTCGGACGTGCATCGGCAGGCCGCTGATGTCGGTGTCGTCGAGGAAGATACGACCGCTATCTGGGCGAACAAGGCCGACGATCATGTAGAAGCTTGTTGTTTTGCCGGCACCATTCGGCCCAAGAAGACCTACGATTTCGCCCTGACGGACGGAAATGTCGACACCATTGACGACTGTTCTTCCGCCGTAAGTTTTGACGAGTTTTTCTGTGCGTAGAAGCGACCGCTCCTCAGGAGCCAATGGCGGTGAGGGCTTGGAACGCACGGTTTTGGAGATTTTTTTCGATGTGGCGTGAGAAGATGAAGTCATCTCTGAAAAATTTTACCTCAAGAAACGTAGCGCCTAAAAACATCTGGGGGAAGGGAAAAGAAAGGTTTGGTACGGCTTGCTCAATCTTGTGGTTTAATGACTGTGCGGCTGCGGCCGTTGGTTTTGAGTTCGCCATCGCGAGTAAGAACCATGACGGTATCTTTGCCTTCGGCGATGTGAAGATTAATTCCCTGCTGAACCTGCGCGTTGCCAGAGAGGTGTGCGGTGCCATTTTTTGCCTCCCAAACAAGACGTTCTCCACGCCCAATAGAGACGGTTTTCTTACCGTCAGCCCCCTTTTTTTCCTGTACGACACGAACCCGACCCTCGGCGATGGCGCTCTCCAGGCCGCCCTCCTGGCGGTCGAGAAAAGCGGTGAGTTTGTCGCATTCAATATCGAATTGTGAATCTTTTACCCGGACATTGCCTACAAAGACGGCTTTGCGCTCGTTTGAGCTAAACTCGACCTGTTGGTCGGCGAGAATGGTGGTTTCGGAGTTAGACTTCCCGGAGACGAGAAAGTCTTGAGGTTTGGATGTTTCAGTTTTGTTTTGTGCGTTAAGTGCGGGCAGCCAAAGCGTAATGGCCAGGTAGGCAAACCGCAAGGAAGTGATGAGGTAAGAGCGCTTCATGGGATGTCAGCGGAAGGTGGGTGTTGCTTTTGAAGAACCATTCTGATGTTGCCACGGAGGACTCCACAGCGTGTTTGGGTATCAAATTCCAAGCTGTCTCCAGTGAGAAGAAAATCATCTCTGCTGACGCGAACATCACGCAGACCGAACAGCATCGATGTGCTGACGTCGTAACGCGCGGCGGGAAGTTCGACGAGCAGATTTGAACGAGGAGGGTCCTGGGATACTGAGAGGGTCATTGCGTCGAGGAAAATTTCCGTTTCACTGATGCGCTTGGCGGAGTGCGCCTTCAAGATGCTGATAAGGTTCCCTTGAAGGTCGTAGTCCGGAAGAACAACACCGATAGACTTTTCGCCAATAGGAAGGATGTCGAGAGCGGCCAGAGCGCGGCTGCTAGGGGAATTTAAAATAAAATCATTTTGGGGAGCGTTCCCGGGTTGTTGTGCGTGCGAAAACGATGCAAAAGCTGCAAACAGGCAGAGAAAAAGGCAAATCCCAATTTTACTGAGACCGTTTGTCAGTTCGTAAGGCTGGGGTTGGTGGAAGAGTGTCATGAAACAAGTGATGCATCTCTATTCCAAAGCTGACCGGATTTTCAGCAGCACTTTCAGAAGCGAACTTAGGGTACGAAAAGGAATCATGTTTGGCCCATCGGAGAGGGCTTTGGCGGGGCTTTCGTGGGTCTCGAGAAAGATGCCGTCACAACCCGCAGCCATCGCTGCTCTGGCCAAGACCGGGGCAAGAATGGCATCGCCCGCTGTTTTATCTCCCCCTCCACCGGGCCGTTGTACCGAGTGAGTGGCGTCGAAAACTACGGGGTATCCGGCCGCTCGAATCCAAAAGAGAGAGCGCATGTCTGCGACAAGATTATTATAGCCAAAGGTTGTGCCTCGCTCGGTGAAAAAGAATGCTTTTGCACCAAAAAATTCTAGTTTTTCGGCAATATTCTTAACATCCCAGGGGGCGAGAAACTGGCCTTTTTTGACGTTAACCACGCGAGCGGAGGAGGCAGCGGATTTGAGAATATCTGTTTGGCGACAAAGGAAAGCAGGTATCTGTAGGATATCTACATGCGCCGCAGCAATTTCAGCCTCCTCAACAGTGTGAACATCCGTAGTGACGGAAACTCCATGCTCTGCTCCGATAGCCTCCAGAATCCGACAGCCGTCATGGATTCCAATGCCGCGGTAGGACTTATGAGATGTGCGGTTTGCTTTGTCGTAGGAAGCTTTGAAGACGAGATTACGTACTCCAGCGTCACGGGCGATTGAGAGAATGCGAGATGCCGCTCGTCGGATCATACGTTCCGATTCGATAACGCATGGGCCAAGGATGAAGAGAGGCTCGCGTCCACCGACACTAAATTTATCGGTCTGAATAGTTCGTAATCTTCGGAACTCGGCCATGAAGGGAGGAACTGTGGGGATGAAGGTGGCTCAGGAGCCGTAGCTTTTAGAGAATTTTTTGCGCGAGTTTGCCTCGTTCTCCGACTCGGAAGCTGGCGAAGTTGAGGTGCCGGGGCCGGGCCTGCTGTCAGAGTCGGATGCCGATGGTGACGTGTTTGCGACACCAAGGCCACCGGCACGAACAAAAGAGAGTCGGAGCTGGGTGAGAGTATTGGCGAGGATGTCTTCCTCATCTTTAGAAAGGTTACCTCGGGTTTTTAGGCTCAGCATCTCAAGCTGATCAATGAACACTTTTGCGAGGTCGAGGTTTATTTCACCGCGGCCAGTGCTGGGGTTGGGTATTTCACCTAGAAACATCGCCGCGTTTTGCGCTTGCATCATCACAAACTCGATAAACCGACGAGTCATTTCACCGCTTGGGTCTGCTTTTTGGATTTCTGCCATAGTCTTGGATTGGAGATGGACAACAGAGATATTGTCGCTATTTGGAGTTCAAAGTCGCTGGTTCTGAGGGGCGGATGACAGAAACGACGTTGGGGCGTTTCAGACAGCGCACAAGGGCGGCGTTGACCTCCTCGAGTGTAAGATTAGCGGCCCGCTCCATTTCCGCATCTTCATAGTCATAGCCGAGGCCAAGAATCTCGTTGGACGCGGCCTGAGAGGCGCGTGCTCTGGCAGATTGATTGCTGATTTTGCTTTCGCCAAGATATTTTTGTCGTGCCCGCTCAAACTCATCTTTCTGAAGGCCGTCTTGCATGAGAAGATCAATCTCCTCCTGGAACGTCGCCCGCACAGCATCGAGCTCGGCGGGGTCCGTGCCGAGATAAAAAATAAAGGAGCCTGGGGCAAGGCCGGTTTGCTGGACGGCGCCGACAAAATAGGCCAACCCCAACTGCTCACGAATACGATCAAAGAACCGGGAGCCCATGTCACTTGAAGCCTCGGCCACTAGTTGGAGGGGAAGGAAATCAGAATCAGAAACCTTGACCCCCGGATAGCCGATCATGAGGATTGCTTGATTCTTGGGAGCTTCGGATTGAACAAACCGTTTGTCGGTTGGAAACACCGGTTCCGGGGGCAGAACGAGAGCGCTATCTTTTGCGCCGCCCCAATCGGCAAAATGCTTTGCCACCAACTGCTCTACGGTGGTTTTGTCCACGGCTCCTGCAATCGCCAGCACGCAGTTGCTAGGGCGAAGATGGGCATCGCGGAAGGCTAGAAGTTGAGATCTAGTAATAGCGCTGACAGTTTCAGCAGAGCCGGATGGCGACCGTGAGTAGGGATGATCCCCAAAGAGTATTTCGACAAGCTGTTTTCTGGCAAGGAAGAGCGGTTTGTCACGTTCAGCCTTTATTTCCGCAAGTTGCGCTCCTCGTTCGCGTTCCAGAGCATCTTCAGGAATGTGAGCGTTGCGAAGTACGTCAGCGAGCACTTCCACAGCAAGTGGGAGACCGTTCTCGAGAATGTCAATAGTTACAATGAGAGTGTTGTTTGCGCTATCGGCTGAAATGGTACCCCCGGCCTCTTCAATCTCATTAGCAATACGTTCGGCGTCGCGAGTTGGAGTGCCTTTAAGCAGAAGATTAGCCAGAAGGGAGGAGATGCCAGATTGTGAAGGTGGCTCGAAGAGAACGCCGGAGCGAAAGACAGCCACGATGGTAACCAGAGGAAGACGGTGGTCCTCGAGATGAAGAAGTCGCAGACCGTCAGGGAAAGTGGTTTTCTGAAAAGCCGCGCGCTCGGCGGTCGGCTTTGCCTTCTGATCGGTGCCGACTTTACTTGGAGGATTGAGGCTGACGATGTTCAAGGAGTCTTCACGCAGGTGTATGTCAGCAACTCGTCGTACATCTTCAGCGGTTACGTTATTGATGCCGTTGAGGAAGTTGCGGCTGAAGTCGAGATTTTTTGTCAAAAGCCAGTTAAAACCGAGGTCCGAAGCCTGGCCGCGCATTGTGGAAAGCTGTTGAAATTGTGCCGCGAGTAACCTACGTTTTGCCCGTGCAACTTCAGCATCGGAGGGTTTTTCGTTTGAGATGCGGTGTATTTCCGCCAGCAGAGCTTCGGTAAGGGAGGCGCGCTTGTCTGGATCAGCGAGAGCCGAAAGCAGAAAGAGACCGGGGCCAGCAGGCGTGTAGGAATAAGCGCCAACTTCGTGGGCAAGACCAAGTTTTTCCCTTACACCGAGATAAAGTCTTGAACTGCGCCCGCCGCCGAGGATTTCAGAGAGAATTTGGAGAGCTGGCATATCGGGATGCGTGATGCCGGGGGTCGGCCAGGCAATCTGGAGACGGGTTAAATCGGTGGCAAACTCCTCATGACGTTCGCGTCGTCCGAGTTGGCGCGGTTCGTCAGGAAGAAAGATGGGTTCGAGTGTGGCACGAGGTAACTGGCCGAAAAGGTCGAGAACCTGATTATGCACCGCTTGAGGATCTACATCGCCCACTACGATCAGGAAAAGATTGTTTGGCACGTAACGTTTTTTGTAATACTCGAAGACGTCAGCACGAGTGAGACGATTGTAAATATCGAGATACCCAATGACAGGATAGCGTGTGGGGTGTTCAACAAAGCAGGTCTCGAAAAGAAGTTTACTTAGAACGCGCGAGGGATCATCAAAACCCATTGCAAACTCGCGACGAATAACCTCCTGCTCTTTTTCATATTCCGATTCAGGCAGAGTGGAGTGCAGCATCGCATCGGCGAGAATATCGATCGCCGTAGCAACACCCTCCGACGGGATGTCTATCCAGAACACAGTGCGGTCAAAGCTGGTGTAGGCGTTTACATAGCCACCCTTTTCCTGTATTTGTCGAGCAATATCATTCGCGCCGCGTTTCTCGGTGCCCTTGAAGAGCATGTGTTCCAATATGTGCGAGAGCCCCGCTCCGAGCCATTTTCCCTCATGGATGCTGCCTGTGGCACACCAAGCTTGTACGCTGGCGACCGGCGCACTGGCGTCGCGTTTGACGATCAGAGTGAATCCGTTCGGAAAAATCCAAGTCTGGGCATCTGCCGGAGGAAATTCCAGTTCATTTGCTTGAGTTTGAGCGGATAGAATGGATGAATGCGTTTGAGTTGCTGAGAGAGAGAGCATGAGAAAAAAAAACAGAGAGCTTCCTTTGGGAAGTCGTTCCACTCGGGTGGTGCCACCCTCTTTTCGAAAATTGCACCTAGTCAAGCGAGAAGAGAAGAGAAGGGAGAACATTGTGTTGGCTTAAGGACGCGGTACTGGCTTCATGATCCGGGGCGAATCATTCGAAGTTACGGTGCCCGGTTCGAAAGGTTCAACAAACGCTTTGTGAAAGTCCAAAGCCCCAGTAAAATCTTCGATCCGATCCTGCTCAGAGCGGCCAAAAAGCCCGCTTTCGATCAGGTTAAAAACGATCTGGCCGATGTCGGCGCTAGAGTGTATACCCCAAAACGAGAAAACGGTTGGAACCATCGGCCCAAATTCAGCAAGAGCATGCTGCCGAAGACCCTCAAGTAATTCATCGGCCGAGACGTGGGTATGACGGCTTGCGCCAGTTTCGCCAGGAGTGTTATTTTTGCGAAGCTTCCTGAGTGTGAATTCCAACGCGTCGCGCACAAATGCATAGGCTTCCCTGTCGTATCGGGTGTCTTTGGCAAGAATTTGATCTATGATTTCAATAAGGCCTGGTTGTTTCATTTGCTTTCGTTTGTTTTCACCGAGAACTTTTTATTCGATACGGTCTGGCCGGTTCGGAAAGAAGCAGATTCCACTGGTAAATCTTGCGAACCGACAGCATCGCAAGTTAGTGCATCAGAATTGGCCGCAGGTCGAAGTGCCCTGACCAAGCCACCAACACTGAGCACAAGAACAATAACAGCCAGTAACCTAACCTCTTTTAAAGACATCGCAAACATGGCCCATACTCGGACGGAATGCAAACCACGTCAACCATGCACTCTAGGTTTCAAATCGACGATGCGGGGGTGGAGGGATTGATTTCTACTTTGTGACAGAATTCGGCAACCCAGGAGGCCGAGCAGAGAGTTTCGCTGGCGCATTCAAGACCTGTTCCTCTGCGCTTAAAGTGGCTTTGGGGATGATCGCAAGGCCACCCGCAACCGCAACATTTCCCGATGCATCGCGCAGGAGCATCGGCCGCGTCTGAGTGGCCTGATACACCACACGATCAAGCTGCTCTCCTGAGGAGGAGAAAGTGTAGTGGAGGTAAACTTTCGGCGCCGTCATAAAAACAAGGTGTAAATTGTTTGAAGCGTCAATCTGAGCCTGTGGTTCCGCTAGAAGGATAATCTCTCCCAGAGGGCGTGTCATATAAACAGCGTAAGTTTCCGGGTTTGTGACACGAAGAAAGGCAAGGCTTTTGTTGTTAAGCCGTGCGGTAAGTAGTGCAAGCCGACGGATATCTGGCGTCCCTGGAAGTCCAAGCGTCTGACTCCAGAGTATTCGACCATCGGTGATTTCAATAGGGACACGGTTCGAGATAAAACTTCGATTGATCGCGGCAAAACGAACCTCGGCAGTAATGATTGTCGTTCCCATTTCTTCGAGGAGAAAGTAGCGATTCAGGTCAAAAGACCGCCGCACGGTTGCTCCGGGCGGAATCACAATCGGAGGTGCAATCGTGCTTGAAGAGGAGCGGCGGGTGGCAGGCCGAGATGTTATCTGGTTGGAGATACGAAAATCAAGCCAAGGCTGGCCCGGTGTATCTTCTAACATAATCTCCCGCCCAGCCAGGTTTGTGAGAGTCAAATTGACAAGAAGAGGTTCGTGAATGACAAAAGCGTTGCGTGTCGGCTGAAGAGTGACTTGGATCTGGGCTAATGCAGGTTGAAACCAAACACCGCAAATCTGCACAGCAACTAGCAACGCTGCGAAAAATAACCTGTTAGTAAACTTTGCCATACGTTAAGGACGTAAGGGAGGAGAATCATAAACAACGCGGAAGCCCACACGAAAATCACCGACTTCGGCAGGTAATACCACCACGCGTCGGGTCAGTTCAAAATCGTCGGAGTTGTAAGAGCCGCCTCTTATAACCGGAGTGCGGTTGAGACCGCTTCCCTCGAAGGAGGCAGTCCATTCGCTCACGTTACCAGCCATATTAAACACATTATAAGGAGAGCGATCGGCGATCGTTTCATGTACAGGTGACCAATGGACGAAACCGTCCACGTCTCCCTTTTGTCTGACACCAGGTTCTGGGATGTAATCTGCCGCAGTGTTTACTCGTGCAATGATATTCGGCTCGACTTTGTTACCCCAAGGGTAGAGGTTGCCATCAGGTCCACGACCTGCTTTTTCCCATTCCTGTTCGGTTGGTAGCCGCCCTCCGCGCCACTTTGCGTAGGCATACGCATCATACCAATCAATACCAAAGATAGGACAGTTAAGGTCTATTGAAACATTCCGATAAGTTCCCTTTCGTTTTGCTTTGGAGTACATAATTTTCCACATGTTGGGCATCACTCTCGGTTCGTAGCTTGTCTTGGTTTTGGGCTGATCGGGCGCAGCGAATTTTTTGACGTCTTGGGGATGAGCGCGTAAGTGGGCAAGAAATTTAGCGTATTGCCCGATTGTCACCTCATATTGGTCAATCCAGAATTCTTTTGTTGTGGCTTTCTGATTGTCTTGATAAATAAATGGACCGGCAGGGATTTTGACGACACTGCCGAAAAAGTTCTTTTCATGACTTCTGAAGAAGAAGAAATAGACCAGAAGAGCAGACAGAGTAACTAGTGCCGCGAGCCCGTAAATGGTTCGTTTAACCGTGAGCTTCTGGCTCTTTTTGATCTCCTCAACAGCCCTTATCGCCGCTTGGTCCTGTTCGGAAAATTTAAAAGCATCCGCAGGGACGACTTTCGGTTCTAGCTCTCGCACAGCCTGGATGAGAGCCCCCCAAGAAAGAAAGCCGCCCGCTCCATGCGTTTGCATTTTGGAAAGCAGCATTTGAACAGCCGGAGAAGCATTCGCCCCACCTTGTTTTGCCGCGTTCACAATTCCGGCAAGAGCTCTGATTTCGGCCTGCACAGGCATGGCGCCCTCTGCCCCAACAGAGGCGAGGTTGGAAATCCTGACCGATCCGTCTTTCATTAGGTAGATTCGGCCAGCGTCAATTCCTTCATGATGTATTTTGTAATGATTAAGGTAAGAAAGCGCTTCAGCTGAGACACGAATGACTTGAAGAGCTTTCATGTCATCGAGAATTTGTCCGGCAGCGATGAGATCTGCGAGGCTCTGGCCCTCGGCATATTCACGAGCGTAGAAGAAATAGCCCGCCGCCTCTCCGGCTTCGTAGACCGAAAGAATACTTCGGTGCTGTACTTGAGCCTTTGCGCTAGCGTCTGCAATGAAGTTCTGGACAGTCTCCGGATCCTCGGCGGCCTGCTTCCAAAGAACTTTTAGTGCCACAGGACGCCGCATGGAAACCTGTTGGGCAAGGTAAACATCCCCCATCACGCCAGTGCCAAGCTTCCGTTGAACTTCGAAGTCCCCAAGAATTCGGCCTTCGAGATTGGTGTTCTCTGCATCGGCTTCTTTATCATCTCCCCTCTCATCTCGAAGCCGTAGTGCCTCCATCATGACATGTTCCCACCCTCCAGCGATGGTTTGACTCTCAGGCAAAACACCGTCTTCGAATTGGAATTGCCCGGAGCGCCATGAGACTATTTCATTGACCGCATCCACGCCGCTCTTTACGCCAACTATTGCATGAATAAAATTCCCGTTTTTTAGATAGATCACGCCACTTGAAATGCCTTTGGTGATCCGTAATCGGCCGGTCCGCCCGCTAATACAACACATTTGAATAATGTCGATTAGCTGAAATTGATCTAGTTTTCCTGTGAACCCTGGCCGCTCAATGAGTTTTTTAAGCCGTTGTGATTTGGAAGCAGATTGGAGTTCGGGGTCAAGGCTTTGAGATGCACTGGCCGGAAGCGGTTGAGCCTGCCCAGCCACAGGGATAGGGGTTTTGGCAGCCACCGGGCTGTCTGTTGTGGCTACAGGCACTGCCTTTGCTACAGGGGTTGCCGTTGCGACGGGCACTGCCGCTGCTACAGAGGTTGCCGTTACTACAGGGGTTGCCGCTGACTCTGATGTGGAAGGGACAGCCGACGGCGTGTTCTCTTCCTCCGGCAACCAAGAGAGAATGGTGTTCAGAACGTCATCAGCAGAAAAGGGCTTAACAAAGACAGGAGCGTCTCCTAATCGTGGTGAAACCTCGCTCACGTCATAAAAGGTTGTGAAAGCCGTTTGCAGGTTGGGATGTCGCGCGATCAAACTGTCACGCAGCGTCAACCCATCAGTATTTTTCAAATACACGTCGACGAGCAAAAGGTCTATTCGGGGGACCCTATTGGAGAGTTCGAGCGCCGAATCAGCACCTTTTGCGGGAATAAGGATAATTCGCTGTAGGGCAAGCCGATTTACAGCGTCACGAAGCTGATTTAAGAGGACTGGATCGTCGTCAACCGCTAGTAGGATCAATTTCTGGGAGTTCATCGCTCAGTGTGTTTGGAGGGGGAAAAAGGTCCAAGAGCCTTTTGGGTTCGGCTACGACATCCTGTAGCTTATTTTTATAATAAACGCTAACGATATACCCGAGAAACTTTCTTCGCGAATTGGCATCTTCGGTATCCTCAGCCGGTGGAGTATAAGTCACACGCAGCTCTTCCGGAACGCCATTGACCCAATCGATGGGTTTGGTTGTCCATTTCGACGTGGTGTCGGCATTCGTTAGCTCGACTTTTTCGTCGTTGATAATATCATAAAAATAGACTTGCACTTTTGTTTCTCGAATGGAAAGGGGGCGTTCTTGTGCTCTGAAAATCAGACGTAACTCGAGGCTACCCTGCCGTTCTTCATCGGCATTGAGTTTTTGTACTTCCGCGCTTTCGATAAGGAGCTTTGAGGATTCGCGGGTTTGGAGCAACCCACCTCTCTGCTCGGTTTCGAGCAGGTCACTTGCAGAATTTGTCTGTTGGCCAACCCCGTGGGTTATTTTTTCTGTAGCCATGCGGTAATAAATCCCCCCGCGGGGTCCGAGCTGATAAACAGTACGCCAGTGTGCAATGGCTTTATCTATTAGACCCATTTGTTCAAAAGTGATGGCCAACTCAGCGACCACTTCCGGATTGTCTGGAGCAAGAGCTTGGGCTTCTCTGAGTTTGTCGAGAGCTAATTGCATATCGCCCTGTTTTCTGGCACTGCGAGCGATAAGCACAGATTCGAGAGATGTGCGGAGGATGAACTCTTGAGGGGAGGCTTCCCTGGCGACGTTTAAGTGTGCGGAAGAATTCGGGTCAGGCTCCGCATTTATATCGTCTGCAGGAACCGATCGTGCAGTTGCCGGGTGGATTTCGGTGCCGATGGTCTCTGGAGGTGGGATTGCAACAGGGGGTGGGTTAATGAAGACAGTCTGATCCTTTAGATGAATATCGGTTCCGCTAAAAGCAGCAGCTGCAGCTTGTGCGGCGGTTTTAAGCCTTGGTCCGAATGCGATAGAGAGGACGATAAGCTGTCCGAGGGCTATCAAGAGTAAAATTGCCACAGCCCAGAGGAGCGGAGAACGGGAGCATGGTGGGACCATGGCAACTTCGGGGTCAGCCATTTGCTTTGAATATTTTTTCATCTTTACTTACAAACACTGATTCAGCTGGAGCGAGGCTCTTGGAGAAATTTCGGGGGCCACCTCAGTCGAGGTGTTTTCTGAGCTCTGTCAGACTTGGTTCGATAGAGATTAAGTCGGAAACGAAGCGACCTGCAATATCAGGATCCTTAAGCCCATGACCGGTAATTGTGAGCACAATAACTGCCTCGTCCAGTATTTTTCCAAAGGGACAAGCGGCGCACCTATTCCCCTCAAGACATTTCATGAGACCTGCCACTGAGGCCGCACTTGCTGGTTCTGCAAAAATACCCTCCTCGCGCGCGAGCCATGCTTGCGCTGCGAGAATTTCATCATCAGCTACAATTTCAACTGCACCCGAAGATTCACGCAAAGCGGCGGCGGCCCCGTCCCAACTTGCTGGGTTGCCAATGCGAATTGCGGTTGCGCAGGTGTCCGGTTTTTCGATCACACGTCCAAAGTAAACCGGCGCGGCACCTGCCGCCTGGATTCCCAACATTTTAGGCAGCCGCCGAGCCCTTCCGAGCTGGGCATATTCAGTGTAGCCTTTCCAATAGGCAGTGATATTTCCAGCATTACCCAATGGTAGAATGTGTAGATCGGGAGCGTCACCAAGGGTTTCAATAATTTCAAAAGCCGCGGTTTTTTGCCCCTCAATGCGGTGGGGATTCACGGAATTGACAATCGCCAACCCATCTCCGGCGGATTCCCGAACGAGACGGAGTGCGTCGTCGAAGTTTCCATTGACCGCGATGACTCTTGCACCATACGCGTAAGCCTGGAGAAGTTTTCCAGTAGCAATTTTGCCTTTTGGAAGTAGCACAACACATGGGATTCCGGCTCGTGCGGCGTAAGCAGCGGCGGCGGCGGATGTGTTTCCGGTCGAAGCGCAAATAACAGCGGCAGCACCAGCCTCGACGGCTTTTGTAATTGCAACCGTCATGCCGCGGTCTTTAAACGAACAGGTGGGATTAAGTCCCTCGTATTTGATGAAAACTCGTGCACCACGGCCAACTTTGGAGGAAAGCTTTGGTGAATAGACAAGGGGGGTAGAGCCCTCGTTTAGGGAAACGGCTTGCACCGATGAAGCCACAGGCAAGTAGGGCCGGTAACGGGCGATGACGCCCCTGTCATATATTGCATCCTGAATCATGTGTCTGAAGGATGTTCAACCCAAAGAACATGCGGGGGAGCTTTCACGCATGGAAGATCTGCAAGCACAGAAGCGGCCTCCTGCATCTTTTTGCGTGGGGCATCGTGGAGCAGAAGAACAAGCGTTGCGGCGCCTTCGTCGCGGATTTCTGGCTGTATCACAGAGAGAATTCCAATGTCCAACCGGCCCAGTATTTCTGCAATCTTTGCGAGAACCCCTGGTTGGTCCTCCACCGCAAGACGGAGGTAAAATTGAGAGACGATTTCATCAATTGGACGACAACGCCCGTAGAGATCATGTGGTCTAAAGGCGGGCGCGGGTTTGGCACATCGGAGTGTCGCTGCGGCATCGGCGATATCACCTAAAACCGCACTTGCGGTCGCATCGGCACCGGCGCCGCGTCCATAAAAAAGCGTGTCTCCAACGACATCACCATGAATGGCTACGGCATTAAAGACGCCTTTCACTGAGGAGAGGACGTGGCTCTTTGTAATAAGAGCGGGATGTACTCTGACTTCAATGTCCGTGCCAGGTGTGGCTTTGATAATTGCAAGGAGCTTAATAGTGTATCCCAACAGGTCGGCGTAACAGATATCTGATTGAGTAACGCGATCAATTCCTTCGACATAAACCTGCTTGTGATCGATCCAAAATCCATAGGCCAGCGACGCGAGAATGATCGCTTTATGCGCAGCATCCCAACCGTTAATATCTAGCGTGGGATCTGATTCAGCATAGCCGTAGTGCTGCGCATCTGCCAGCGCCTCGGCAAAATCAAGGCCCTCACTGGCCATTCGCGTTAAGATGTAGTTCGAAGTGCCGTTGATAATGGCGTGCATCGAAAGAATATGATTGCCAACAAGTGCTTCCCGCACTGTTTTTATGATCGGAATTCCCCCGGCAGCAGCGGCTTCGAAGTAGAGCGGAGCCCCACGAGTTGCAGAGAGTTCAAAAAGTTCGGCACCATGTTCTGCCAGCAAGGCCTTGTTACCAGTAATCAAGGGGCAACCACGTTCGAGAACAGCACGTGTGAACTTCAGTGCTTCACTGGTGCCACCCATGAGTTCAATAAAAAGATCTGGCAAGGGATCGGTCATGAGGCTGCGCCAATCCGCCACCGGTTCAATACCGTTCAAGGAGATTGATCGTTCTTTTGCAGGAGTGCGAACTGCGATCCTCGTGATAAGAGGTGAACAACCGGTCCGACTCTCGAACAGTGCTCGGTTCCTGGTAAGATGTTTAAAAACACCAGAACCGACATTACCCAATCCAGCGAGAGCTATTTGAATAGTCTTCACGATGGGTTCACCGCGGCCACGTTGGGTTGCCGACTCTGGTCAAATTTGATCCACTTAAACATTTTAAGGAAAAATTATTAGAGATGATGACACGTCTGAGCGGGATGTCCAGCCCAAGGCCGTGTGAACATCTTTCTCAATATGTCGAGAGTAATCATGAAGTTTGTTAAATAATATCTGTAAACCTCGGGCTAATGCCCTTTTTAAGATGTTTTTTATCAAATTTACCAACACTTGCCGCTGGCGTGGAACAGGCTTAATTCGAGCGAGGAACAGACTTATTCAAATTTTTGACATGGTATAAGATGAAGAGTTTTTTAGCTTCAGAGAGGAAAAATTAATCGGGGTGGGTATAACTAGATAGCAGCGAGGAGGAGAGTTGGAAAATTATGTGTTCAAATGAACAGTAATGACGCAGATAATTTTTTTATCCGTAAATTTCAGCCAGCGGATCGCGAAAGAATTCGTGCGTTGTGCTGTGATACTGGATTTTTAGGAGACCCCATAGATCCCGTTTTTGAAGATCGTGAGGTTTTCGCTGATTTTCTCGTCAATTATTATCTGGACGAAGAACCAGAGTCGGCGTTTGTGGTGGGCAAAAAGGGTGTTCTTTTAGGCTATCTGATTGGCTCGAGATTTCATAAAAAGCGGAAAGGCTACTACCTCCGAAAAATGCCAGGCTTAATTTCTAAAGTTATCAGAAGATTTAGCTCTTACCGGCAAGAAAGCCGGAGATTTATTCTATGGATGATTTGTAAAGGATGGCATGAGACGCCGCCGGTTCCCAAAAGCCTCCCCCATTTCCACATCAATTTACTTCCAGAAGCGCGAGGCGTGCGAAGCACAAGAGAACTAATTGACCAGTTTCTTGCGCATCTTCGTCAACTTGGTGAAAAGGGGGTCTATGGGCAAATGGTGACGACAGCGCACCGACGCGGCGAACGAATGTTTGAACGATTCGGTTTTAAACTTATTAACCGATCTGAAATTACCAAATACCAACGTTATTATCCAGAACCTGTTTATTTGAGCACCGTTGTTAAGGATTTCAGTGAGAACGAAACACTTTACCGACGACGGAATTAAATCTCTTCAAGGTTTTGAATTTCCGAGCTGCTGGTCTGCTCCTTGGTATTTTCTTGGGAAAGCATTTTCTCCTTTTTCAGAATAACGCTTAGGAGTGCGATATCGGAGGGTGTTATGCCGCTGATACGTGAGGCTTGGCCTAGATTTTTGGGCCGAATACATTCGAGACGTTGAATGGTTTCGAGTCGTAAGCCTTTGAGCTTTCGGTAATCAAGCGAGTTGGGGATGAGCTGTCGTTCGAGGCGAACAGCGTTTTGTAACGTTTCCTCCTGGCGTGCAACGTAACCTGCATATTTGAGGTCTGTTTCGACGAGGGTCCAGACTTCTTCAGGGTAACGTCGGCGTAGATCTTCAGGAAGGGTTTTCCATGAATTCTCCGGTCGCAAAAACCAGGTGTTAAGGTGGAGGCCATCTATGCGGCATGAACCGATAAATTTGGTGGCATCGAGATAAAGGGATTGTTTTTCATAAAGCCACTGTATTTGTTTGGGGTCGAGAAGCCCAATTGACTTGGCAAGTGGGCCAAGGCGGAGATCTGTGTTATCCTGTCGTAGGAGGAGACGATGTTCTGCTCGACTCGTGAACATTCGGTAGGGTTCTGTGACACCTTTTGTGACGAGATCGTCGATGAGCACCCCGATATAGGCTTGGTCGCGTCGTAGAATAAGAGGAGGACGACCGGCAATTTTTAAGGCCGCATTGGCTCCTGCGATTAGACCTTGGGCCGCCGCTTCTTCATAGCCTGATGTTCCGTTTATTTGTCCTGCCAGATAAAGACACTCAATTTTCTTAGTTTCTAGCGAGGGAAAGAGCTGAGTTGGCGGACAGTAGTCGTATTCTACAGCATAGCCAGGTCTTAAGATGTGGGCATTTTCCAAACCAGGGATGGTGTGAAGGAATGCCAATTGGACTTCGAAGGGCAGGGAAGTAGAAATTCCATTAACATAAAATTCGGATGTGTGACGCCCCTCCGGTTCGAGGAAAATTTGATGGCTCTTTTTGTCAGGAAATTTGACCACTTTATCTTCGATGGAGGGGCAGTAGCGTGGGCCAACACCCTCAATGATACCGGCAAAGAGTGGTGATCTATCAAGATTTGCCCTAATGACTTCGTGAGTACATTCGTTGGTGTGCGTTAGCCAGCAAGGAACTTGTTCCACGTGGAACATTCCTTCCACGAGATAGTTCAAGGTGAAAACTCCCTCGCTATGCTCTTTGAGAAATTCCTTTCTAAAGCTAAAGCGCGGTGGAGGCGTATCGCCTGGTTGCTGCTCACACTTTGAAAAATTTATACTTTTGCCATTCAGACGACAAGGAGTTCCGGTTTTAAAACGTCGCACTTCTAGGCCTATTTCACGTAAATGGTCACTTAGCGTAGAAATGCCATCGCCCATGCGTCCACCAAGTTCATTTCGCAGGCCAACATGTAATAAACCACGCATAAATGTTCCTGTTGTAATCACAACAGCTTGGCTGCAATAGCGGATCCCTAGCGATGTTTGAACTCCGACGACTCTGTCTCGATCGACAACGAGAGAAGTGATGTTCCCCTGTTGAAGAGAAAGATTTTGATAGGTCTCAAGGATGGCTTTTATTCGAAACTGGTAAGCCTTCTTGTCGCATTGAGCCCGTGGGGCACGCACACTTGGCCCTTTCCGGGCATTAAGCATTCGGAATTGAATACCAGTTGCGTCCGTGTTTTCAGCCATTATTCCACCCAACGCATCAATCTCCCGAACAATATTCCCTTTTGCCAAACCACCAATGGCGGGATTACACGACATCTGTGCTACAGTGTCGAGATTTTGGGTGAGGAGTAAAACGGAAGCACCAAGCCGGGCAGCGGCAGTTGCTGCTTCAACGCCCGAGTGCCCCGATCCGATGACGATCACATCATAATGAACCGGATAACAAAAAGTGTTCATCTAAAATGTTCCACGTGGAACAACCGCTCTAATGGTATTTTGATGAATTCTATGAAATCAATTCAAGATAAAGATGCAGCACCAGCATTGCGGCAAGATTACCTAGTTTAAAGGGGTTACTTGCCGGGATTGGACACAACGTCGCTCAGTTTGAAAATCGGCAGGAATAGGCAAATAACCATCGTCCCCACCATCACACCGACGAAAACTATAAGCGCCGGCTCGATCAATGATGTCAAAGCATCCAACATTGCTTCGATCTCTTCATCCCAAAAATCCGCAATTTTCTCAAGCATGGCATCAATTTTACCAGTCTGCTCACCCGCAGCCACCATGCGGATGAGCATCGGGGGAAAAATCGGTTGCTGCGAGAGCGCAACGGCCAAGGGATCACCCTTCTCAACGGACTTCGAGACCGAAGTAATGCTACTCTCAATAACATAATTACCCGACGTCTCTCCAACGATCGAAAGAACCTCAAGAATCGGAACACCACTCCGTATAAGTTGCGAGAATGTCCGGGCAAAGCGCGACATGGCAATCTTCAACATCAGTGGACCAAAAATAGGCAACTTCAGCTTCGAGCGATCCCACCACTTCCGACCGCTTTCTGTCTTTGTAAATCGCAAAAATCCATAAAAGGCAGCAGGTGTTGCCAGGAAAATCAAATACCAATAATTAATAAAAAATTCACTGACACTGATGAGCGCTTGCGTGGGAGCAGGAAGATCAGAACCGAGATCCGAATAGATATCCTTGAAAGTCGGAACGACCTTCATGATAAGAAATAATGCGATTGCGACGCAAATACATACAACAATCACCGGATAGGTCATCGCTGATTTGACCTTCTTCTTTAATCGCGCTGCCGCTTCCAAAAATCCAGCCAAACGATCCAGAATCTCCTCCAACAAACCCCCAGTCTCTCCGGCTTTTACCATCGAAACATATAATCGTCCAAATACTCGAGGGTGTTTAGCCAATGTTTCACTGAAACTGTCTCCACCCTGCACCCGAGATACAACGTCACTAATGACCGATCGCAACTCTTTCTGCTTCTTCGGGTCAGCCTGCTCAAATAGCGCAGTCAAAGCCGTCGTCAACGGTAATCCTGCTCCCACCATAGTCGCAAGCTGACGGGTGAACAGCACCAGGTCCGTCTCCTTTACAGAACGAATAGATTTTGTGCCCTTCGATACTCCCTTTTGTGTGATTGAGAGAACCATCAGTCCACGACTCATCAGGCTGCTCACTGCATTCTCCTGATTAATCGCTTCCTGCACACCAGACACTATCTTTCCAGAGGCGTCACGTGCTTGATAGGCGAAGGTAATCATAATATTCTCATTTTTATGCAGGCGACGACCTTTTTCAACCACCAGAGCAAGCATTATCCGATGCCATGGCAAGACGAGGATGCGCAACTTCATGTTCGGCAAGCAAGTCGGCAAATTCTGACGTATGTGCGAGAGTCTCGTGGCAGGCTAATGCCCGCTCGTAGGTGAGGGGCGTGAGGGAGTCAGCGAGGTTGTAATCGGTGGCGGCGGTCGCCAACAACAGCAGTTCCGTCGCGTTACAGACGCGCAAACCGTCTTGGGTAGCGGTAAGGGTCGCACCGGGGGCGACCACGCGAATTTCGGCAGTGAACTTCACGCCGAGGTGCGTGCCGTATTGGTCTTCGAACTAATTATCCTTTTTGTTGCAGGGGAGAGGGGTTCAACAACACATTCATCAAGTTCAGGGAGCATTGGTGACTGGGGTGGATCATCATCTAACAGATGAGCAGTTGAGAATGTCGCTGATCCATTCGCGTTTGGATTGTGAGCGTCTAGCCAAAGGTTTGCCCTTGGCCTGGTAACACCTTTCCCGTTCAAGCACTGCGTCTGCTTCGGCAAGGGTGCATGCGATATTTGGCGGTTTTAACATGGTGTTACGCTGCATTATTGGCAGTAATCAACAGTGTTCCTGTGTTGGGCTTCGTGAGGCCGGGCAATATGCCGCTGTTGAAACTCTTTCTGACGAGCGACGTGAGCGAAGGCCTGGACGTCGAAAAGGTCGCACGCAACATAGTAACTTGCGTTCGAGTAATGATTAGTTTGCTAATATCGGACCCGGGGTGCAAAGTATTAGACCGGGTGAAGCATTAAATCTAAATAAAATAAAATACTGGTAGTATGACGTTTATTCAACTTAAACTGTAAAATCCTACCTAAATTAGGTGACATCCTGAGGGATTCCTTTGTGCGGTTAAATACTGGTAGACATTTCTACATTTACCACGGCGAAAATCCACGGGACACGATGGCGATCCTTCCGCACTTCGAAACCTTTGCCCTTGAGCCCTCGACCCACCTTTCCGACATTTGTGTTTTGATGGTAACTGGACGGAGTGGACTTTCGTTACGTTCTGTTAGTCAGAAACTCTTCTGTGCACGGGTTCAATTTCTAATCTTATTGAACGTGTATATAATGTAAGAGTTTTAATCAGGTCTCTTTTTCGATTCAGGCGAAAATGAGACGTTTATTTTGATGGAGAACTTATTTGATACTTAACTCTGTTCCCGCTCTCTCCACGGTCTCTAGGCATGAGGCACAAGCGTATCTCCGCAGCCAAGAAGAGGTGAGTGGGGTGCAAGAGGCTCTTACTCCGTGGATTGACCAATTAAATGACTGAAGATGGAGAATTCACCTGAGATGTGAAGAGACCTTTTTGAAATCACTTTTAGCCGGGAGTTTGCGGTTGAGCTGCTCTGGTTAACATCCCTACCGCGGGTGAATTGTATATCCTCAAGAGCTTTTGGGCGATAGAAGATAGCATTCTGTTGCAATAGACCTCTACAACCACGCTGTGGTTGCCCGAGTTGCTGAGCACGATGCCGACAAGGGATGGAAAACGAGAATCGGAAAAGAGTCTTTTGAGGATTAAAAATATAGTTTTTTTGATCTGAGAAATCCTTATGATCAGAAGTCAGAGCTCAAACGGCTTTTCTAGTTTTGTGAGAAGACGTGAGCGCTTGTCTCCGACAAAGACGACATCCTCATGCCGAACTCCGCCCAAGCCTGGATAATAGAGGCCCGGTTCGATGGTGAAGACCTGACGGGGTTTGATGTGCGTGGCACCAAACCTTGGGTATTCATGCAATTCCAGGCCAAGACCGTGACCTGTTCCATGAAAAAAACCGGTGCGACGTCCATTTTGAACTTGAGTCGGAAAACCGCGCGAAGCAAAGAATCGAACAATGCGTTCGTGGATGTCACCTCCATAAACTCCTGGTCGCGTTGCAGTGAGTGCTATTTTCTGGCCCTCGAGCACTGTGTGCCACAAAGCTCGCTGGGCATCGCTGGCACGGCCCTTTAGAACGGTGCGTGTGATGTCGCCAAAATAGCCTGAAGTCGCTCTGGGGAAGATGTCGAGAATGAGGAACTCTCCGGCGCGCAGAGGTCCGTGTCCACGCTCGTGCGGGTCGCACGCATCTTGACCACATGCGACAATCGTTCCGCTGGCGCGTCCCCCAAGACGCAGGCAGGCGATCTCCATTTCGGCGCGGAGAGATTCCGCCGTCAGGACCGATGCACCCCAGGTGAGTCGGCGATTTTTTGTAATTGAACAAGAGCGTAATATTTCAAACGCCCTGGCGATCCCCGCCTCGGCAATGTGACAAGCTTCTTTTATCAGAGATACTTCTTTGTCTGTTTTAAACTCGCGTTCCGGGACAAACAAAGCGTCTTTGGATGGTCTAAGACGAATGCCGAGCGCGTTAAGTTCCGTGAAGAGCCGTGAGGGAAAATTTTCCGGTACGACCGCAGATCTGACCCGGATTGAACGCAAGAATGCCGCGATCGTTTCGGCTAGCGTGCGACTTTTTGACGAGGTCTTCAGAGCGCGACTCGAGCTGCTGGCGTGCGGTGGATGGTTGTCAAAATCGCTCCAAGCCACCACATGATCTACGGTGGCCTCACGTTTGGCACGATCTATCTCGAGATCGGTGGCCAGAAGCCAAGATGTGCTGCGGGCAGCGACAAAGAGTTGAGGATCGGGAGCCTCAAAACCTGTAAGACGACGCATATCGGCATCATGCTCACCGGCAGCAAAAATCAGCTTGGCAGATGGGGACTTCATGATCAAAGAGAAAGAGATTCATCACCGGTCACGGCCCGTGCGGCATCCAAACCCGCCGAGAGTGCGTCTTCATGGAAGCCATATTTAAAGTAACTTCCACAGAAGAAAACAGCTTGAGACGCAGAACGCCGATTCAATGCGGGAAGTTTCGTCTGGGCATGCACCGCTTCGGTTGAGAAGAGAGGGTGGGTGTACTCTATCCGATGAAGAATTTTTTCCGGATCAATTTGATCCTGAACATTGAGCGAAACAAAATAGTTTATTTTTTTCGATACGCCTTGAAGGCTGTTCATCCAATAATGAACAGTGGGCGGCAGCGGAGCGCCATCCGCACCGACTTCAATACGGTAATTCCATGAGGCCCAGCAAAGACGTCTCTTGGGCATGAACCGGACTTCAGTGTGAATGATGGCAGTATTGTTTTGGTATTCGAACAACGAGAGCAGATTCCTTTCTTCCTCGTCTGGTCGGTCCAGTAGAGCGAGCGCTTCGTCTGCGTGACAGGCGAGGATGACCCTATCAAAGATCTCCTTCTGACCGGATGAACTGACAATTTCTGCGCGACCATCTGAAAGGCGCCTGACAGAAACGACCGCCTCTCGGGTGCGGATGGAATCGCGAAACGGTGCGATGAGGCGCTTAACATATTCGCGAGAGCCCCCTTCAATGGTCCACCATTGAAAGTGGGTATCCAGTCCGAGAAATCCGTGGTTTTTCCAAAAGCGCATCAGAGTCATCGCAGGAAAGTCGAGCATTCGGGCTGGTGGTGTGGACCAGACGGCAGCACCCATCGGGATAAGGTAGTGATGTAAGAAATCCTCTCCGTAGCCTCTTTGCTGGGCGAGTTCACGGAGCGTGGTGTCTTCGAAAGCAGGATCTTCGAGAAGTCTCGGTGCCTCTTTATTAAAACGGTTGATTGTTAAGAGCAGCTTCCAAAACCTAGGTCTGAGGAGATTCCGCCGCTGGGCGAAGAGCCGATTCAAACCAGCCCCATTCCATTCAAGACCAGAGGGTAGATGTTGCACGCTGAAAGACATCGTGGTCGGTTTGATTGGTACGTCAAGTTGCTCAAAGAGCTTAACCAGATTCGGATATGTAATTTTGTTGAAAACCATAAAGCCGGTGTCGACCGGCAGCCTCTGGCCGTTCTCCTCGACTTCAACGGTGTTTGAATGGCCCCCAATGCGATTTTCTTTTTCGAAAAGAACAACCTTGAACCGCCCCTTCAACAAGTGAGCGCAGCCAAGCCCTGCAATCCCCGTCCCGATAATGGCAACTGACGTCATGGCCAACGTTCAGGACTTTGCAGTGGTGGAACTTTTAAGATTTGAGGCGCGGTGCTGAGCTTCCTCTAGGATCTGCACGGGAACAGGTTTTAGATCTTTTACCAAACCGGTGAAGCTCAGTAACTTTAGGATGTAATAAGTAATATCCAATTCATACCATCGGAAACCCTGACGAGCACTACTCATGTAGCGGTGATGATTATTATGCCAGCCTTCGCCGAGAGTGACAAGTGCAAGAATCAAACTGTTACGACTTTCGTCGTCAGTGTTATAAACTTTCTTACCAAAGGAGTGAGCGAAGGAATTAATTGCTAACGTGGCATGAAGCAAGACAACTGTGCTGATGAAGAAGCCCCAAACAAGCATCTGCCAGCCGTTTGTTCCGAGATCCGGAGCGAAACTTTCAAGAGCAGCTCCGCAGAGAAACAGGCAAAGGGCAAAAATGGCTGGAACAATCCAGTCAAACCTGTTTAACAACACAAGCTCAGGATACTTGGCAAGATCCTTGACATGTTCGTAGCGGGTGGGGAAGTTTCTGCTGCTAGTCATCCAGCCGATATGCGACCAGATAAAGCCTTTGACTCCAGGACTGTGCATATCTTCCTCGTGGTCAGAATGTTTATGGTGATGACGGTGCACGTAAGCCCACCAGAGCGGCCCCCGCTGGACGGCTGTGTTTCCAAGAACGGCGAATAAAAATTGCGCCACGCGTGACGTTTTGAATGCCTTGTGCGAGAAATAGCGGTGGTAAAAGCCGGTAATTGCGAACATCCGAATAAAGTAGAGCGCGGCAGCAACCAGAATCGCCACAGGGCTCCATCCAGTCCAGATTACTCCCAGGCAGCCGAGATGGAGAAAGATAAAAGGCAAGGCGCGACCAAACTCGAAACGCTCTGGCTGTTCGAGAACACGAGCCACTCCTTGAGGATAATAATCAGCATCAAAAATTTGGCGCAAAACGCGTAAAATTGTCTGAGTGATGGTTTCTTGCTGAACAGCCTGATCTGAGTTCATGTGAAAATATTTCGATGGAAAAAGCTGAGAAAGGAGTTTAGTGGATACTTCATTCGCGGTGCGAAGTCGCGGTGGACGTAACTCGCCGAGGCGGCAGATCGAACGGCTCACTCTCAGGAACTTTTTGAAACTTATCTGGATTGTAGCCGCGCTCTTTGGCAATGGTGAGGATCGCACGATATTGCTCGTCCGACAAGCGTTCTCTTGAAAGAATCCATCCAAGATTTCTGGAAGGATGGGCAATAAGCGCCCAGCGATATTCAGGTGAGACCTCGGCGATGATGTATGGAATTTTTATGACGCCAAAAAACTCAACCTGCCAGGTCGCGTTTGATTTGTGATCAACAACCCGCGCAAGAGAACGAACCCTCTTAACCGGCCCAGAGGGCTTGCCTTTTCGAAAATAAAACTCCGTAGGTATGCGTCCTTGCGAATCTAACTGATAGCGCTCAATCGAACCGTATGCATCGCGCTCGGCCCAGTAGGGGATGTTGGCAAAAACAATCCAGTCGCCCATCATCTGTTCCAAGTCCACATGTTGTGCATGGGCAATGCCACCAGTGAATTTTTTCAGTTTCTGTGGTGGCAGATCTTTTGTAGCTCCTGCGCAGGAGACGAAAAAGGGCAAAAGCGCGATTGCACCGAGGGCCAAATTATTGTGAGCGTAAAAAATCATACTAAAATTGAAGGCACCACATTAACACGCTTGGAAGCCCTTCCATAGATGCCTTTCGAGGAGCGCCGTTTCATTTCCCGGACCGACAGGGTTAAAGCCAGGAAGTGGCGACCCAAAATTTTTCAGTCGGCAACGTCTGCTGTTCGGAGGCCAAGAATGATTTGCTCCCGGAGGGAAGAGACACCGTTTTCCTCCCGTGGATCGATGGTGAGTATATCCTGGATTTGGAGAGCGCCGTTCTCCTCAACGAGGCGATAAATCATCAGGGCCGAATAACGTGCGGAGGGCATCACAGAATCGTCTTCATATTCGAACACCGTCACGACGGAACTTAGAAAAGGGGGTGTGGCTGCGGGTGTTGTAAGAACCTCGACAGATTTGTGCCGATTCGGAAGAGGGTGGAAGGGGTCGAAATCGGCGAACGGCGGCTTTTCATCAGGATGTTTTGCGCTGTATTTGTGATTAGCGGCTAGAGCTTTTTTGAAAAGATCTCTAAGTTCTTCTGAGAAGAGCAAGAGTGTGTCTCCCTCCGGAACACCGCAGCTTGCAGTGATCCCTTGGGTGGCATCGTATATTCTGCGGACAAAACCACAGGGATCTTGTGAAGCGAGAGAGATGGAGGAGAGACCTGCTAAAGAGACAAAAAACCAAATCAGGAGCTTCTTAATAATTTTGTAATTATTTCCTCTCATATGTTGAAAGAATTTGTTTCTCTTTTCTTTCAAACGTCCGACAAATCAATCTCGAAATTTAAAAGTACCACGAAAGAGGTCTAAAACTCAAAAACAGCGCCTCTCCGTCGCCGAGGTTACAGTAGTGTTGGGTAGATAGAGATGTATCCGTGTTTCGCCTTTTGCAATTTTAAGGCTCGACGCACACCCTTACTGTCGTAGGCTGAAATGTTTTTTTCTTTTAATGAAACCGCCTCTCGGATATTTCGATCTGTATGAATGTGTCCCGCAACATCCTGACGGAGTGGTTGATTGAGGAATTCAAAAATGAATTCTCCGGCGATTTCAGTCGGCTGAGCAAGGTTCCTGACACAAGGGTTATTCGCTTTTTGGATGGCTTTGGGGCGCTAACTCCCTCCGAGAAAAATGCATGGATCGAGATGAGTGCCCAAATACTGACTGACCGTTTGTTTAGGATGTCCAGTTCACCTGAACTTATACAAAGATTCACTTCTGCGATGAAATCTCCAACCAAACCGGAGGGTGTTCGTTATTCGGGAGTGAAGATATTGGCTGCTCGGGCGAAGAGTGAAACTTTTGCTGGATGGCAGGGGTGGCTTCGGAACACTGGTGTGACGGGTTTTGCCGAGAAATTGCCCGAGTATTTCGCAAAAAATGTTGAGGAACTTATCCCAGTCAGACTTAGCAGACTGCGGAAACAGGTAGAGAAAGCATTATTTCATCGTTTTTCTGCCGAGAGCGCAGATTTAGGTAGTCAGATGTGGAGATACAAAGGTAGATTGGAAGGCACTCCCTTTGGAGTTATCATTCGGTACTCCGGAAAAACACTCCTTCCGCAACTAACGTATCAGGTCGAGCTTATGCAAAAGGACTGGCCTATGACCTTACAATATCAATCCTTTGAATCGCTTTACGGCGTCGGTGGGGGCTACTGGGATTATATCACGGAAGCTAACGCAGCACGATCGGTGGAGATACTTTGCGACTTGATTGCATACGTGGTAAAATTTCCTGAGCGTCTTCCGAGAGAAGAAAGTTCCGTTGTTTGAGAAGCCGCCAGTAAACGGCGCTTTATCTGAGGTATTCACCAAACAACTCAAATAAGAGCCCTCTCTTGCAAAACGTGCGGTGGTGTTTTGGAAGCTTTGAATACGGGAATTGTATAAACGACTGTCGAAAAACCGCACTACTACTTTCTCTAAATTACGATTCCTACGTGGATGCTTATTTGCCATCCTAAAAAAACTGCTGGCAAAAGGAGATTTTTTTAAGCTCCTTGCAGAATCATCTTACGGTGAGGGAAGAACCTTAAAACGGCGGGAGAGTACCTTTCCGTCTGCTGTCTCAAGCCGAACCGTGTGGTTTCCCGACTCTAGGGACCAGGAGTAGCGACCGTTTTCAGGAAAAATTTCCTTTTCATTGACGAACCAACGTCCTCCCTCCTCGATGCCGGTGGCCCGGAACTCAATTCGTTGTTGCGCTCTTGGAATCTCACGGTCCAGGGCCAAAACGGCCCCCTCCTCCGGAACAAGAATCTTTGGTTCACTGTTTGGTTTCAGCCTGGCACCGATGGAATTATCCGGGCTGGCGCACCACGCGGCGTATTGCGCGTCGAGTAAAGGTATCGCATGGCCTTGTTCAATGTCGATCATTTCAGCAGATGATTCCTCTGGTGCGGTGCCGGGCAGAAAGTATTCCCTTACAACTCCGGGGCTCTTCTCTGAGGCACGAAGGCCGGTGAGTGTGCAGATTTCTACAGACTCGAGGCCAAAGCTTTCGGGCAATTGCAAAGGTCGGCTGCCTTGGGCCAGCAGGTAATCAATAATTGCCCGCCAAAGCGGTGCTGCGGCACGGATGGCGGGGAGTTCACCGAGAGGGGCGCCGGAGCTATTGCCAACCCAGACGACAACAGTGTGGTCCCGCGTAAATCCAGCTGCCCACGCATCGCGAAACCAGCTGCTTGTTCCCGTTTTTGCAGCCACTCGAACCGGTAGCGCCAGAGGCGAGCGGGCTCCGAATTCTCTGATTCTCGCGTCGTTGTCCGAAAGAATATCCGCCACAATTGCGCAGCTTGAGGCAGAGGCTCGTCGGCGACCAGCGGTGAATTCCGATTCCAACCAGCTTGGCGGAACAGCCACTCCTCCACGTGCGATGGCGGCGTAAGCCGCCGCGAGATCCATCGGAGAAACCTCACAGTTACCGAGAACAAATCCAGCGCCGACATCATCAAATGGACGCCCAAAAGAGATACCCCATCCCTCAAGATGGTGGAACATAGCCCTCGCACCAACTCTTTCCAGGAGCACAACTGCGGGTACATTAAGTGAATTTGCCAGTGCCTCCCTTGCCCGAACAGGTCCGAGAAACCTGTTGCTGTAGTTTTGAGGTGCATAATCCGGATAAACAGCGCGCACTGCATCACGTGTGTCGGGAAGCAGGGTTGCGGCGGTAATCAGGCGACGTTCAAGCGCGGTGAGGTAGACAAATGGTTTGAGCGTGGAGCCTGGGCTGCGCCGTAGCCTCGTGCAGTCAATTTCTGACGAGTTCAGATCAAGCGAAATATGCGCGCGGACTTTAGAATTGTTGTTCGAAAGAACAACAATTGCTACAGCGCTCACCGAAGGGCGCTTGAGCGATTCGAGATGAGCGGATGCGAGTGCAAACACCTTTTGTTGCAATGCTTTGTCTAACGTCGTGTGCACAATAGCACTTTTTCCTTTGGCCCGGCGAATTGCCTCGTCGGCAAAAAACCTCGCTGAAGAGTCCATAAAAGCAGATCGCTGCCATGGCCTGACCGGCGGTGGCTCGAGTCGACTGAGAGAGTCTTTTTGAAGCTCGAGCCCTTCCGAAGTTCCGTCTGGTAATTTGGTATCTAATCGCTTCAGACGCGAGACCGAACGGCGAAACTCGGCCGCCGCGGCGACTGGCCTTCGCCACGGATTAAGTCGTGTCGGCGAGCGGGGCAAACCGGCAAGATAAATTGCTTCCGCCAACGTCAAGGCTTCTGGTCTCTTGCCAAAATAAGCTTCTGCGGCCGCAGCTGGACCGATTAACCGATTTCCGTAGTCGAGACGATTGAGGTAAGCCGCAAGAATTTGACGCTTCGGCCAGTGACGCTCGATTTTTCTCGCGTGGAGTATCTCGATAAGCTTGTCAAGAAGCGGCACCCCACGTCGTCCGAGTGAGAGTTTCACTAACTGCTGGGTTAGGGTCGAAGCCCCACCACCTGAGCCGGGATGAAAGAGATTATCCCTCAAAGAGCGGGCAACTGAGCGGAAATCCACCCCCGAATGGGAAAAGAACCGCCGATCCTCCAACGCGACCGTTATGGTCGGCAGAAATCTGCCCATCTGATTTAGATCGAGCCATTCCTGTTTGCATGCTGTCTTGGTACCAAATTCAGCAAGTGGCACTCCATGGCGATCGAGTACCCTCGATGTGAGCGGACGGGGTGCGAGCAACTCAGCTGGCAGCGGCAGAAAGAGATCTGCGAGGAATAGACCCACCACTGCCGAGAAAAGGAAAAAAGCTGCTAGCAGCAGCCCACTGCGCAGAAGCCGTCCGCCACGGCACACCGCTGTCGTGGGTGCTTTAGTTAGCGGCGGAGATGTCAAGCAACTCATTTTTCAGAGATCATGCTGCAGGTGATTTGGTATTCGAATAAAAAACGCGAACAAGGGTCAACCCACATGCAGGAGCACAAAATGTACATTTTGCTTTGGAATCTGTCGGAGGGTCAATGAGTTGAGTTATCCCATCAAAAGTCATGCGTCCCGCCGCCATTTGCACAAGTCCGCCTACCATCAGACGAACCATTCGATAAAGAAAACCGTCGCCCTTGAAAATGATCGAGAGCCGCTTTCCGCGTGCCACGGCAGTAGCCTGAAAAATCTCCCGCACAGTGTCAGGTTCGAGGCTCCCGCGGTTTGCGGCAAATGAACGGAAATCATGCCTGCCCCTGAACGCTGCCAGCCCCTTATAAAGCAGATGAATGTCCAGCGGCATAGGCACCAGCCAGACGCGGTTATACTCATGCGGCGGTAAAATTCGCCCGAGGCGAATTTCGTAGCGGTACGTTTTTGCAACAGCCGAAAACCGCGCATGAAAAGTTGGAGATACGACGTGACAGCGCATCACACGAATTTGAGGCGGAAGTTTTGTATTGAGTGCCTCTGGCCATTTTTCGCAGGGAATGCGAATGTTGGAGGGTAAGTCAAAGTGAGCTTCCTGCCCAAGGGCATGGACCCCCGCATCCGTGCGCCCCGCCGAGTGGATGCGAACGCGCTGTCCAGTGAGGGAGGCAATGGCATCCTCGACCAAGTCCTGAATAGCGCCACGACCCTGCTGGGATTGCCAACCTTGGAAACCCGCGCCATCGTAGGCGATGCGAATGCGCAAACGGCGCATTCCTGCGGTTAGGCCTTTCGGTGGGTGGGCTTTCGCCCGGGGTTATTCTCTGGCAGGCTGCGAAAATACCTGCGCACTTCTGCATCCAAACCCGCTTCAACGTATGCGTCGAGCAAGGCGCGATCGGCCAGCCGCTTTGTAATACGTTGGCACTCGGCCGACCTTTGATGAGCGAACTGATTGGTCGCCGGCTGTTCTTGGGCTGATATCGAACTGCGTCGGTTCAATGTGTCGGGCCTTGAAAGTTTAGGCGACTTTTTTGGTGAACCTGTGCTGGATTTCTCAGCAGAAAAAGGAGTTTGCATGGCACTTGCAGCGGAGCGTGACCCTAGGAACGTATCTGCGAAGGGGCTTTATGCAAGCGGTTTTGGCTTGGGAAAATTGTCATAAAGCGTTCCCCCTCACCAAACGACGAACGTTGTCTTTTTGCTGGGCCGCCTGTTGTAGCCAACCGATGTATCAGTCCTCGGCGCGCTCGCCAGCTGGACACATTTTGACGATTCGGGGTTGGAATACGCCCAAGATGTCGACAAGATCGGTCTGTGCGGCCATGACATTTTCAATATTTTTGTAAACACCGGGCACCTCATCAAGGCCTGCTGAGAGCAGATGCACGTTGGCTGCGGCCAACTCTTTTTTCACGGCGCTCCAAGAAAAACTCGAGAGAGCCTGCGAGCGGCTCATAACGCGCCCAGCTCCATGGGAGGCCGATTCGAGCGAAGCGGCGCACCCGCGCCCTCGCACTAGAAATCCAGGTGTGGCCATTGAGCCGGGGATGACGCCGAGGATGCCCTGGCCAGCAGGGGTGGCCCCTTTTCGGTGCACCACTACCTCGCATTGTTTCCCATTGATGTTATGAACCTCTTTCCAGGCAAAGTTGTGGTGATTCTCGACCTGGAAAAGTATCCTGGCACCAATGGCCCGGGCGATTTGTTTATGAATAATTTCGTGGTTGGCGGCAGCATAGCGACCCATCAGATTCATTGCGCTCCAGTATTCTTGGCCAGGTTCAGAATCGAGCTCAAGCCATGCAAGGTGCTTTAGCTCTTTGGGTAGGTTCGCTTGGCGGCTCATCGCAACCTGGCTGTAATGTTGACACACGCACGCCCCAGCGCCCCGCGAACCACTATGGCTGAGCAGCGCGAGATACTCGCCGGACTTCGGTAGCTCACCCTTGCCTGCCTCCTCGGTAACGGGGATAAAAAGGCCAAATTCAACGAAGTGGTTGCCCGAACCGCTTGTGCCAAGCTGCGCCCAGGCTTTGTCTTTGAGCTTTGCAGTGATCGCACAGATAGACCAGTCCTCATCCATAACCGGATGACCCCAGCGTTTCTGAAAAACAGCTCCGACACCGAAGCGGGTTTCGGATTCCAGAATATTTGCGAGACGATCGCGCTGCCCTGCAATACGATCGCCAGGGAGATCAAAAACCGTCAGGCGCATCCGACAGGCAATATCCACACCCACAGCGAAGGGGATGATGCTGTTATCCGTGGCGAGAACCCCGCCGATAGGCAGCCCGTAACCGACATGAGCATCCGGCATCAACGCGCCCGCAACTGCCACTGGCAGCGAACAGGCATTGATCATCTGTTTGATCGCCTGCTCATCGAGATTGCTACCCCACTGTTGCCAGGGCGCGGGACTCTCGCGCCGCACATAAGGCGGAACATAAACAGCCCGTGCGAAAGATTGCAAAACAGGGTGCCCGAGAAATGCCTCCGGATTGGCCTGAACAGACTGAAGCTCCTGGGTGGCTTCCTTAAAAGTAGAACCGCTTGAGAGCATAGCCCTCAAAGCAGAGACCGCCTCATCTAGGGCATGTCGGGGGATTCCTAGATTGATAAGCTGCCTGAATGTCGGTGCTTTCATCGCCTTCGAAGAGCGGGTTTTGCTCGGCCGGAGCCCGGACGACGTTTGATTTTGTAAGGCAGTGAGACCTTTTTATTGGAGATAAGCTTTTCAAGGCCCGCTCCGGAGCGAATCTCGCGAAGTTGATCTCGGATCAAGGCCGCCTTTTCAAACTCGAGGCGGGCGGAAGCAGCCAACATTTCTTCCTCAAGTTCGGCTATAAATTCCGAGAGCCCTGCTTCCGGGGGGGCATCACGCACTGTGGCCGCAGATTCAGAACTCGGCTTGTGGATGACGTGAAGACTTTCCTGCGCCGCGCGACGGACGCTCTGAGGCACAATGCCATGTCTCTTATTATATTCCATCTGACGCTCTCTGCGATATTCGGAAATGGCCACAAGTTCCTCGATACTACGCGTCACTGTGTCGGCAAAAAGAATAACCTCCCCGTTCACATGGCGTGCAGCACGGCCTGCTGTCTGAATCAACGAGGTGCGACTGCGAAGAAAACCTTCTTTATCCGCGTCGAGAATGCAGACTAAAGAAACTTCAGGCAGGTCGAGCCCCTCACGGAGGAGGTTGATGCCGACGAGAATATCAAACTCCGCAGCCCGGAGTGCCCGCAAAATCTCTACCCGCTCAATGGTGTCGATATCGCTGTGCAGGTAACGTACCTTAAGCCCGACATCGCGCAGGTAATCCGACAAATCCTCCGCAGTTCGTTTGGTCAAGGTAGTGACCAAAACCCTCTCGCCTCGCTCAACACGCTGTCGGCATTGCTCGATTGTTTCGTCGATCTGACCTTTTAGCGGCCGAAGCGTGATCTTGGGGTCAAGTAAACCTGTCGGTCGTATTATTTGTTCCACAACAAGACGGGTGCCGGGTATGCTCGGATCGAACGGGTCGGCTTCCACACGAGGTGCTGCCAGAAGGTGGGGCTTGTCAGCAGACTCCTTCCTTGGAGCAACCCAGCTCTTGTTACCTGAAACGCTGTTCCTCAACTCAAACGGTCCGGGGGTCGCACTCACGTAGAGAATCTGGCCGGTCATCTCCATAAACTCAGAAAAATTCAGCGGCCTGTTATCCAGAGCACTTGGAAGTCTGAAACCATAATCAACAAGCACTTGTTTCCGTGAGCGGTCGCCCTCATACATGCCGCCTATCTGCGGTATGCTGACATGGGATTCGTCTATTACGGAGATGAAATCTCGCGGGAAAAAGTCAAGCAGAGTGAACGGCCGAGAACCCGGTGGACGCCCGCTAAGGTGGCGTGAATAGTTCTCCACACCGTTGCAAAAACCCATCTCACGCAGCATCTCAAGATCATATTCCGTTCGTTGCCTGATGCGTTGAGCCTCTACGAGCTTGTTTGCTTTCTCAAACCACACCACTCGCTCGTTCAGCTCGGCGCGAATTGAATCCAAAGCCACTAAGAGTTTGTCACGCGGGGTGATAAACTGCTTGGCGGGATAGAGTGTCATCACTTCCACCCGGGCGGAGACTTTTCCGGTCAACGGATCAAAAAGAGAAATCCGCTCGATTTCATCGCCAAAAAACTCAATGCGCCACGCCTGCTCGTCCTGATGTGCAGGAAACACCTCCACAACATCACCTCGCACTCGAAATTTACCTCTAGCAAAATCGATATCATTTCGGTCGTAAAGCATGTCAACAAGACGACGAAGCAACTCTTCGCGCGAGAGCCGATCCCCAGGCCTCAGCGTGAGTAGCATGTTGAGGTAATCTTCAGGTGACCCCAGTCCGTAAATACAGGAGACGGAAGCAACCACAATAACATCTCTTCTCGTCAACAGCGAGGAAGTCGCCGAGAGCCTGAGCCTCTCGATCTCGTCGTTAATCGCTGAATCTTTTTCAATGTAGGTGTCTGTGCGCGGTATGTAGGCCTCCGGTTGATAGTAATCGAAATAGCTGACAAAATACTCTACGGCGTTCTCTGGGAAAAACTGTTTGAATTCAGAATAAAGCTGCGCCGCCAGTGTTTTGTTGTGAGACAAAACAAGCGCGGGCCGTCCAAGATTTTGTATCACATTCGCGACGGTGAAGGTTTTGCCGGAGCCGGTGACGCCGAGCAGCGTCTGATGACGACAGCCTTTTTCCATGCAGCGCGTAAGCTTTTCAATAGCCTGCTCCTGGTCTCCTCGCGGACGGTATTCTGATGCCAACCTGAATTGCACAACAAACAGTGCCACTTGAGCTGTTTAAAGGCAACCACCTCCGGCGTGAGGAAAGTGGCATCGGTCGAGGCCTAATCGGGGCAAATGGACTAAATCGAGTTCTACCCTCGCGATAGAACCGAACAGAGAGCGTTTTTTATTTATTCATCTGACCATGTCACTGAGCGTTCTGCCTACAACGCTGAGTCGAGTGATTGTCGGAAGGGAACCAGCGACGAGCTCATCTTGAGACGTTTTGGCCAATCTCCGAGTGGGACTGGCGATTTTTGCCCATATCGTGGCACCTGAATTGCCAAAAAAGGTGAATTAGCAGACCGGTAATGCAGGGTCATTCTCCCTCAAATCGCAAGGTGGCTATAAATTTTTTTGAAAACTACCGACCATGAGGAGGTATGGCACGGCTGCTGCTACTACGCTTGATGCTTGTTTGCAAGGGTTAAAGGGTGTGGACATGACGCCAAGTGAGACGGGTGAGGGTTCAACTCAGAGAGCGGTCGGAGGGGGAGTGGACGACTGCTCTCTGAAGTTGAAAGGCTCTCGCCGCTCACGAAGCGACCTCAAATAATCCCATCTCAACCAACCTTTTTTCCACATGAAAAAACTTGAAGTTATAATTAAGCCTTTCAAACTCGAAGAAGTTAAAGAAGCTCTCGCTGAAATAGGCGTGGAAGGGATGACAGTTTCGGAAGTTAAAGGCTTTGGAAGACAAAAAGGACACACAGAAATTTACCGGGGAAGCGAATATACCGTCGATTTTTTACCGAAAGTGAAAATCGAAATCATCCTTGGTGATGATATTCTTGAAAGGGCCATCACGACGGTCGTCAAGGCGGCTAAGACTGGGAAGATTGGAGATGGGAAAGTGTTTGTTCTTCCCGTTGACCAAGCCGTCCGCATTCGCACCGAAGAATCAGGTGTCAGCGCACTCTAAAATAAAAGAACCGCTACCGTTTGCTGGGGATCATTGGTTCCTTTCTCCTGAGGCTATCTCGACAAATCCTGTTTGGATCAAAAATTTTTTCACCTCTTTCTAGATCAAATTTTTGGATTGATCCCGCATGGTTCTCCCTGAGGGCGTGAACCCGGACTGATCTCTCCTCTTGCTCGCTTGGGACTGCCTCCCTCGTCAGACGCGCCTTCACCCTATACGTTCACCAAAACCCGTCGCATCTTGCTTCCCGGCGAATGAAGAGTTAGAAAAATGCGCAAATTTGTTGAATGCGGTGTTTGGCGTGACTTATGTTACTTCTCATATGCAGATACACGTCAGTCCAAGACACCTCACCCTCACTGCCGCTATTCACGGATATGTGGCCGATAAAGTCGAACATCTGGAGTCTATCGCGGAAGAAATCATCGGTGCACACTGTGTGCTCATTCACGATGAAGGCGGCGCAGTTCAAAAAAAATACCAGGTGAAGGTTCACCTTGCCATCCCGGGACCGGATGTTCATGCTGAAAGTTACGACTCCGACCTCTATGCCGCCATTGACAAGGTGGTTGATAAATTGGCAAGGCAGCTTCGTAAGCGAAAAACGCGTGTCAAACTGCGAAACCGCCATGTAGCGCAGGTAAAGGTGGAGCGCAAAAAACGGTTCGGCTGATTTAACAAAGCACGGCACTGCGGCCGGGGCATCATGAAAAGCTCGCTTGATGAGGCACACGAAGCGGCCCGATCAGTGGGTATTTGTCCCGAGCAGGTAGTGGAACGTTTTTCCCGGGCAAGGGGTCCAGGCGGGCAGAATGTGAATAAAGTTTCATCGGCTGTTTCGTTACACTACAAACCCCTAAATCTGTTTGTTAGAGTGATGAAAGAACGCTCTCAGGCCACAAACCGCCTACTCGCTTGGCGTCGTCTTGTGGAAAAAGCCTCTGACCTTAGCGCAGAGCAGGTTATTAAAAAAAGAGCTGAACGAGAGCTCGAGCGCCGCAGAAAACGGCCAAAGCCTCCTGGGTTGAAAGAGAAAATTCTGAAAGAGAAAAAGCGCCGAAGTGAAATCAAGCGCAATCGCCATAAAGTAAAATGGTCAGGCTAAATGGATCGAATGATGACGGGTGGCTTCTCGGCCCTTTGGCCGACAGCCCGGGGTTGGACGGCAATGTGCGGCTTATTGACCGCTCCGGATCTGACCGAATGTTTTACCGAGTCGCGTCGGCCAATGGTTCGCGTCTGATTGTGATGAGATACGGGCGCGGGCGCGCCGAAAACGAACAGTTTGTTCCGGTTGCTAGACTGCTCTCCGCGTTGGGAATACCGGTTCCGGAAATCCTCGCGTGGGATCCGGAACGGCGACTTGTTTGGATGGAAGATCTTGGCGATTCCAGCCTCTGGAGCGTTCGCAATGAACCTTGGGCCTATCGTAGTGCCATTTACCGGCAGGTGCTTCGACACGCCGCGACTCTTCATAGGTTCGGCCAAGCAAACGCAATCAAAGCGCGTCTCCGACTTGAGCGCCAGTTTGATGAGGCTCTCTACCGTTGGGAACAGGAATATTTTTTCGACAACTGCCTCGGTCGCCATTTCGGCCTCGGCTCTGAAGAGACGTCCCGTCTACAGAATCTCCCTGCACTCTCTGAAATCGCCCGCCGACTCGCCGCCGCACCTCGGGCGCTGATCCATCGGGATTTACAATCTCAAAACGTCCTTTTGAGGGGAGGAGGTGAAGCGGTTTTTATCGATTTTCAAGGAGCGCGGCCAGGGGTCCCTCTCTATGACGTGGCTTCTCTTCTGCTCGATCCTTACGTTTCACTCAAAAATGAAGAGAGAACCGAACTGCTGTTTTTTTATTGTTCTGCCATGGGTTATCCCGACAAAATCGTCGCTGAAGAATTTCCACTCTGTGCCATCCAACGCCTCATGCAAGCCATGGGAGCCTACGGATTTCTTGGTCATACGAAAGGAAAAACCGAGTTTCTCCTACACATTCCAACCGCTCTTGAACGGCTAAAGATCTTCCTTGCCCAGATTCCGGGACTTGAGTCCCTGGCAAAAACCCTCGAATCTCTCTCATGAATAAACCGCGCGAAACCGCTGTTATCGAAAATATCACGCCCTTAGTGGATTGCGGTCGGCACTCTGTAAAAAGATCTTTGAAAGAATCGGTGCGTATTGAAGCGGATATTTTTAAAGACGGCCATGATGTTCTTTCCGCGCGACTACTTTGGCGTCGGCATGATGCGGATGACTGGTGCTCCTCGCGAATGTGGCATATCGAAAATGATCGCTGGACAGGAATGGTTGTGTTTAGAGAATATGGAGCCCACGAGGTTGTGATTGAGGCATGGGGCGATCCTTTCCTTTCCTGGAGGGAAGAATTTCGAAAAAAATTCGACGCCGGCCAGAAGGACCTAACAACAGAACTCGAAGAGGGGGCTCGGCTCCTCGAAGAGACAGCAAACCGCATCAAAAAAAGTTCTAAGCAAACCCACAAAACACGATCACGGGTGCCTCCGCCGGATGCCGTCGAACTTTTGAAATACGCAGCTGATCTTCGCCAGGCGAGCCACGATGTAGTCCGGAGTTTGGCTCTTAACTCCAGGCTCGCAGCTCTTATGGCACGGAATCCCGACCTTTCTTTAGCCACGCGGTCCCGGCCTCTTCCGGTGCAGGTGGATCGCGACGCCGCTGTTTTTGCGGCGTGGTATGAGTTTTTTCCACGCTCCGCCGAAGGTCATGCAGATCGGGGGTCGAAGCTTCGCGACTGCCTGCCGAGAGTGGACTATGCGAGAGCGATGGGCTTTGACGTCATCTACTTCCCGCCAATCCATCCCATTGGATTTACCAAACGCAAAGGCCCGAACAACTCCCTTGTTGCCAACCCAGGTGATCCAGGTGTTCCCTACGCCATCGGTGCTCCTTCGGGTGGTCACTTTTCAGTGGAACCTGAACTCGGCACTCTTGCCGACTTTGATTGGCTCGTTGGCGAGATCCGGGCTCGAGGTATGGAAGTCGCCATCGACTTCGCGATTAATTGCTCCCCTGATCATCCCTACGTCAAAGAACATCCCGAGTGGTTTTTTCACCGCCCTGACGGCTCGATTAAATATGCGGAAAACCCACCTAAAAAATACGAGGATATCTATCCGCTAAATTTCCATGCACCTACCTGGCGGGCTCTTTGGGATGAAATGCGCGACATCATCCTTTTCTGGTGCCGACATGGCGTTCGCATTTTTCGTGTGGACAATCCCCACACGAAGCCCGTCGCCTTTTGGGAATATCTCATCGCTGCTGTGCAGGCAAAATATCCTGACGTTATTTTTCTCTCCGAGGCATTTACCAAACCCAAAATGATGCGTGCTCTTGCCAAGGCCGGTTTTACACAAAGCTATACCTACTTTACTTGGCGAAACACCGCTCAAGAACTGCGGGAATATGTTGTTGAATTAACGCAAACGGAAATGAAAGACTATTTCCGCGGCAATTTTTTCACCAACACGCCGGATATCCTGCCCTTCTACTTACAATACTCTGGCCGTCCCGGCTTTCTCATTCGAGTATTTCTTGCGGCCACTCTCTCTTCGGTTTATGGCATTTATAGCGGGTTTGAGTTGTGCGAAAACACCCCTATGCCAGGCAAAGAGGAGTATTGGGAATCTGAAAAGTATCAATTCAAAGCACGCAACTGGGATGCACCCGGGCATATCAAGGATTGGATTGCTCGCATCAACAACGCACGACGGTCCGAACGTGCTCTCCAATATTACTCGAATGTGGAGTTCCATGGCTCCGATAACCCCGAGCTTCTGGTATACTCCAAAGTAACCGAAGCGCGCGAAAGCTGTGTGTTCTGCGTTGCGGCCACGAATCCTCACAACCGATGCTTTGGGCATGTCGAAGTACCACTTGCCCGCTTTGGAATTCTCCCCGACGAACCCTATCTGGTGGAAGATTTGTTGCTGGGCGAGTCCTACGTCTGGAGAGGTGCGTGGTGTTATGTCGAGCTTGATCCACACGCGGAGCGCGCTGCCCACCTTTTCAAAATACGGCGCTGGAGTTCCGGACCACTTAGCAACCCGATCTTTGCGACATGATCTGCAAGTCTCCAAGAGGTGGCTTTTCTCGTCTGATCGGTCTCAGAACGCGGCAAGCGTTTTTTCTCACTCTAATTCTTGCGCTTTCAGAAATGTCGCACCTCTTCGCCAAGATCTCTCCGCTTGGTTCTCCGCCTGATTGGGCTATTCTTGAGGACTTTCATGAGACCATCACGATCGATGATTTCTTGAGCGCACTCGAATCGCAATTTGCTCCAGGCGATGCGGCAAAATCTTTCATTTCGATTGCCGAAGATCACGTGGCAATCATAAAATCTGCAGAGTCGGCTGAAGTCTTCAAGTTGCACTTTGCAGGGGAGAATCGCAAGTCACCTAAACGCTGGTGGCGCACGGCGGCAGAACTCGGCCCCGCTCCTTCTCATCAACCGCTGCAAGGCGTTCGTATTACCCTCGATCCAGGGCATCTTGGTGGCGAGTGGGCACGGATGGAGGAACGCTGGTTCCAAATCGGCGAAGCAAAACCAGTTACCGAAGGGGACATGACACTACTTGTTGCCAAACATCTGGGGCAAAAGCTGAAAGCGTTGGGAGCCGATGTTACTTTCACGCGCACATCTGCTGCCCCGACAACGTCTAAGCGCCCGAACGATCTTTTTGCCATCGCTCGAGCGTCGCTACAAGCTCGCGGCATCACTCCCCGCTTCGAACGTTACAAGGGAGCCGATGACATCCGACGCGCGGGAAGTGTGCAAGTCGAGGCCGAAAAACTCTTCTATCGAACAGCGGAAATTCGTGCCCGGGCAGAAAATGTAAATCACAGACTCCAACCCGATCTCGTTCTTGCCATTCATTTCAATGCGGAACCATGGGGTAATCCCGCAAACCCGACCCTTGTTGATGTTTCCCACGTCCACCTATTGGTCACCGGAAGCTTCTCTGCAGAAGAACTCAGTCACGACGACGTGAGACTCGAAATGCTCGTCAAAATTCTCAATGGCGCCGGTTCCGAGGAACGTGCCATTGCTGGGTATGTCGCTACGGCTCTTGCGACGGCAACAGAGCTTCCTCCCTACGTTTACAAAACTGCCAATGCGAAACGTCTCTCGGAATATGTCTGGGCTCGTAATCTCCTCGCCAATAGGCTCTTTCAGTGCCCTGTCCTTTACCTGGAACCTTATGTGATGAACAGTCATTTGGACTATCACCGATTGCAAATCGGCGATTACGATGGTGAGCGGATAATCAACGGCAAACCCCGGGAGTCTATCTATCGCGAATACGCAGGTGCGGTCGCACGGGGACTCGCAGACTACTACCTCGCTGCCCGGCCAAAACAATAAACGCTGCCCCCTTTCTGCCACGCTCCGTCAGCCCGCTTCAGTCCTCCGTGAATTCTCTTAAAAAGCAGGGCTCTTTTGCTGATTAGCCCTTGCGTTGCAGAGAAAATTAGCTAGCTTCTAAGAGCGGCGCTCGGGTGGTGAAATGGCAGACACGTACGTTTGAGGGGCGTATGCCGCAAGGCGTGGGGGTTCAAGTCCCCCCCCGAGCACCATCTCCATCTCTGCGAGCGCTCGCAGGCTCGTGAGCGTGCCTCAAAAACATGTCCGTCCCTGCGACATTTTCATCTTTATGTGCTATCTTTTGGCCGAAAGCAGCCTCTACGCTTTTAATTTCTAACGTAACTGCTCAGGTGGCCGCCCGCCTTGGGGCGGCCACCTGTGAGTGAATGGCGGGACGCACGCACCCGACGCATGGGCGAGACTCACGAGGTGTTGACCGCTGGCACGAAGGGGGTGCCGAGGAACACGCGCTGCAACGCCTCCAAAGCGTTGAG